>NZ_JBEZKL010000072.1:0-37728 GCF_040704695.1 Streptomyces sp. NPDC048411 | reverse complement strand
CGGGCCGGCGGGGGGGCGCCCCACCCCGCTGTGCGGGGCGGTGCGTCCGCCCCCCACACCCGCGGGGCGGGGGGCACCCCTCCACCCCGTTCCCCGCCCCTCTGCCGTGCCCGCCGCGCTACCGGCCGTCCAGCTCCCTCGCCGCCTCGGCCAGGTCCTTCGCCGTGTCGATGGCCCGCCAGTACGCGCCGTGCGGCAGCGGGTATCCGGCCAGCCGCCGCTCGCGGGCCAGCCGGGGAAACGTCGTCCGCTCATGGTCGCCGCGTTCCGGCAGCAGCGCCGTGAACGCCGGCGAGAAGACGTACACACCCGCGTTGATCAGATACGGGGACGGCGGCGACTCGATGAAGTCGGTGATGTGCCCGAACGCGTCCGTCTCCACGGCACCCCACGGGATACGGGGACGGGCCAGAGCCAGCGTGGCGGTCGCATCGCGCTCCGCATGGAACGCGGCCATCTCACGCAGCGAGAAACGGGTCCAGATGTCGCCGTTGGTGGCATACCAGGGCTCCGACGGATCCGGCAGCCGGGCGGCGGCGTACCTCAGGCCGCCGCCGCGGCCCAGCGGCTCCGACTCCACCACGGTGGTCACCCGGAGCGGCAGGACGGCCTCGGTGAGCCACTCCTGGAGCACCTCGGCCAGATGACCGCACGAGACGACGACATCGGTCACGCCCTCGGCGGCCAGCCAGGAAAGCTGATGGCCGATGATCGGGGTCCCGGTGCCCGGGATCTCGACCATCGGCTTGGGGCGGTCATCGGTGTACGGGCGCAGCCGCGATCCCTGGCCACCTGCCAGGATCACGGCCTGCGTCGGATACGTATGCATGCCAGGCACGATAGGCCGTGCCGGGACCGGGCCGGTCAGCTGAACTGCGCGACACCCGAGGCGAACGACGTGTCGCAGACCGGGCGGGAGAACCGGTGCGCCCGCGTCGGACCGTACTGCTCGACCGCGGCGCGGCCCAGCTCCCTGGCGATCGACATGCAGTGCCGGGCGAGTGAGGGGCGTCCCTCGACGGCGCGCTGGAGGTTCGTCAGCGCGACGCCCGGGTCCTTCTCCTGAAGCACCACGAGAAGCCGGTCGCGCAGGATGTCCTGCGGGGTGTGCGACGTGGCGTGCTTCGATACGGTCCGAGCCGACGCGGTGAGGACCTGCGACTCGGAGTTGTGCGCTGCCCACGGCACACGGGTGACCGCGAGAGTCCCGGAGAGGACCATGACGACGGGCAGGACGAGAGCGAGAGTTCGGCCGATGCGGCGCGCGGTGTGGGTCACGCAGCGAGCGTAGCGGGCAGTGATGACATGGCGACATTGCGTCACCCTTGCGGGGGATGGTTCGAGGGCGCTTTTCGAATCCCGCGTTGACGACCGCCGGTGAAATGACCGAAGTACCAGGGTATTTGCCGAAGACGCCGGACGTCCGGGCTCAAACCCGTACACGCGCTTCGGTACGCGGACGGCCCCGCACCACGAGGGGTGCGGGGCCGTCGTACGGCGGGTGTGACGTCAGTCGGCGAGACGCTCACCCGTCGAGGTCGAGAAGACGTGCAGCTCGTCCGGACGCGGCACGACGTGCAGCGTGGTGCCCTTCTCCGGCACGGCGCGGCCGCCGACACGGACGACCAGGTCCTTGTCCGCACCGCCGACGCGCGCGGAACCGTAGACGAAGCCGTCGGCGCCCAGCTCCTCGACGACGTTGACCGAGACGGCCAGACCGGCCGGGGCGTCGCCGCTGTCCTTGGAGAGCGACTTGGCAGCGGCGCCACCGTGCTCGACGATGTCGAAGTGCTCCGGGCGGATGCCGACCGTGACCGTGGTGTCGCCCTTGTCCGCGGCGGCGGTGAGCGCCTCGCGGGAGACCGGGACGACGCTGTTGCCGAACTTCACGCCACCGTCGGTGATCGGGACCTCGACCAGGTTCATGGCCGGCGAGCCGATGAAGCCGGCGACGAAGAGGTTGGCCGGGCGGTCGTACATGTTGCGCGGCGAGTCGACCTGCTGCAGCAGACCGTCCTTGAGGACCGCGACGCGGTCACCCATGGTGAGGGCCTCGACCTGGTCGTGCGTGACGTACACGGTCGTGATGCCGAGGCGGCGCTGGAGCGACGCGATCTGCGTACGGGTGGAGACCCGGAGCTTGGCGTCGAGGTTCGACAGCGGCTCGTCCATCAGGAAGACCTGCGGCTCACGCACGATGGCGCGACCCATCGCGACACGCTGACGCTGACCACCGGAGAGCGCCTTCGGCTTGCGGTCCAGGTACTCGGTGAGGTCCAGCATCTTGGCGGCCTCTTCGACCTTCGCCCGGATCTCGGTCTTGTTGACACCGGCGATCTTGAGCGCGAAGCCCATGTTGTCCGCGACGGTCATGTGCGGGTAGAGCGCGTAGTTCTGGAACACCATGGCGATGTCCCGGTCCTTCGGCGGCAGGTGCGTGACATCGCGGTCGCCGATGCGGATCGCGCCGCCGTTCACGTCCTCGAGACCCGCGAGCATGCGCAGGGAGGTCGACTTGCCACAACCGGAAGGGCCGACGAGGACGAGGAACTCACCGTCCGCGATGTCGATCTCGAGCTGGTCCACGGCGGGCTTGGTGGAGCCGGGGTAGACGCGGGACGCCTTGTCGAACGTGACACTGGCCATGCTGAATCTTCTCCTCCACCGGCAGGAACGTGCCGGACGATCCGAGTAGGGAGTGGTCTGGTCCACTTGGGTGAACCCTGAAGGACGCTACCTGGCCATTTCGAATCTGTCAGTAGTTCGAGGGCGACTGAAATCTCCCCTCAGATGGGGCAGGCGGAGCGACGCACTTTTGACCTTGCGCATGCAGGCAGTGCCACGGGTTTTTGGCCTGCTGTGAATGCAGCACTTTCTGCTTCATCGCCCGCTGCCGAGCCGACGCAACCCTGGGGGTCACACCCGGCCGGTCTGACACATGCTCCACAGGCATATCGGCCGACGGCCCGTCGGTCCGTAACACCCGTATCGGGACCGTTCACGCGGTCAGCAGTACCTCCGGCAGCTCTGATGCCTTGGTCACAGGCGGCGGCACTCTGCCGGGCGGTAGCGCCGAGGCCACCAGCCAGTACAGCCGCAAACCCTCCTCGCGGAGGTTCCGTGCCGCGTTCACATCCCGGTCGTGCGTCGCCCCGCACTCGATGCAGGTCCACTCCCGCACCGACACATCCAACGACGGGCCCTTCGCGTGACAGCACGAGCACCGACGCGTCGACGGGAAGAAACGGTCCACGATGACCAGGGTCCGTCAGGCCCTCGTTGTAGACCCACCGGCAGGCGCCGAAGGTCTTCTCCAGCTGCTCGGACTGTGCCGGGCTCGGGCAGAAGCGGAAGCGGTACACCCGCTGCTGGGTGCCCGGCTCCTTGGCGCGGCTCTTCAGCCGGGTCGACGCCCGGCCGTGATGCTTCCGGCGGTCGGGGATGCAGAGCGCCTCCCGCTTGACGCGCTTGGCCTCTTCCCCCGTGACACGTATGTTCCGGTCCGCCGAATCCACCATGTCCGCTCCTCGGGTTCAGCTGTCTGATAGTTGGAACAGCGCGTCAGTCCTCTTGACGCACGGATGGTCGAGTGGTCACGGGTGCGGAAGAACTTCGTGGATCAGGAGGTGGGCCGCTGTGTAGAGTGAGGGAGCTTGCGCGCGCGGCTTTGATGTGCGCGTTGCCTCCTTAGCTCAGCTGGCCAGAGCAACGCACTTGTAATGCGTAGGTCGTCGGTTCGAATCCGACAGGGGGCTCAGAGAAACCCCAGGTCACACAGCCCGTGACCTGGGGCTTTCTTATGTGCGAGGCGCGGCGGGGCGCATGGTTGGGGTGTCGTGGGGCGGCTTGCGTGAGCGATACGTGAGCGGAGGGCCGCCGGACCCTACTTCCCGGGCTTCTTCCGCTTCGCCATTTTCTCGGCTGCGGCCTCGGCTTTCTTGGCGCGCTGGGCCTTCCGGGCTTTCTCCGCCTTGCGGGCGGCATCCCCCGCCTCGGCCTTCCGCTGGAGTGGGACCAGCTTGGCGGTGACCTCGGCCGCGGTCCTCCCGAGGTGGGGGAGGACCCTCTGGGTAGATGTCCCGGGTGATGCGGGTGTCGCTGTGCCCGAGCGTGTCCGACACGATCTTCACATCGATGACGGCGGCGAGCATGAGCGTCGCGGCACCGTGGCGTTGGCCGTGGCTCCCGAACCCCCGTCCCGGGCACCGTGACCGACCCCCGCGGGCGAGCGTGCAGAGCGGTGGACGGCACGTGTTCGAGCCGAAGACACCGGTGGGCGGCCGGCCGCCACCAACTACCGGGGCATATACCCGAGGCATAAGGAAGCGGCTGCCACCCCACCTTTATGATCAGGCGACAAGATGCTCGCCTCCCTGGTCCGGATGCGCGGAGCATCCCCCCGTCTGGAGGGGGACCGCGGACGACACAGCAACGACTGCACCCGGTTCACTGCCGAGATGGAGGAGTTCCGGGTGCCTCGGCACCGGCCGGGTCCGGCCTGGCCGAGCCCCGGGCGACAAGGGCTGAGGCTCCCGGCCCATCCGGACCTGGGTCAGGCGGCGGGGCAGCGGCCACACCATTCCCGAACGGGCCGACCAGATCCGCAACCGGGTTCCTGATCAATCCCGGCCGCGCAGGATCCCTCGCGCGGCCGATAGAGAGCACGAGGCAGTTCTGTGAACATACGCAAACGATGGACGAGCGCGCCCATCGGGGCCGGTTTTGCGATGGCCCTGCTGGGCGGCTGCGGCTTCCAGTCCGGAGGAGACGCCGCCGAGTCCGGCGGCTCGATCGTCGTGGGCATGTCGGACGACGTTCTGGCCGCGGATCCGGCCTCGGGCTACGACCCGGGGTCCTGGCTGCTGTTCAACAATGTCTTTCAGTCCCTTCTCAGCTTTCCCCGCGGGACATCGACCCCTCAGCCGGAAGCGGCGAAGTCCTGCTCGTTCGCGGACGGCAGCAGGACCTACCGGTGCACTCTCCGCGATGGCTTGACCTTCAGCAACGGCGACAGCCTCACCTCCGAGGACGTCAAGTACTCCTTCGAGCGGGCGATCAGGATCGACGACCCCGGCGGCCCCGCGCCGTTGCTCTCCACGATCGCGAAGATCACCACTCCGGACGCGCGAACGGTCGTCTTCCAGCTCAACGTTCCCGATGCCACCTTCCCCAGCAAGATCGCTTCGGGCGCCGGCTCCATCGTGAACCACCGCGAGTACCCGATGAACAGCCTGCGCAAGGACGGCAAGGCCGTCGGGTCGGGTCCCTACAAGCTCAAGTCCCTCGACAAGTCGAAGGCCGTCTTCTCGGTCAACTCCAGTTACCGGGGCACAGCGCGGGTGAAGAACTCGGGCGTCACCCTCGACTTCTTCCGGGGCGATCAGAAGGAACTGGCGTCCGCACTGCAGAAACGCGACATCGATGTCGCCTACCGTGGTCTGACCGCGCGGGACATCTCCCGGTTGGAGGAATCCACCGCCGCGGCCGACAAGGGCATCGACGTCGTCGAAGGCACCAGCGCCGAGGTGCAGCATCTGGTCTTCAACATGAAGGACCCGGTGGTCCGACAGCTTCCCGTGCGCAAGGCCATCGCGTACCTGGTGAACCGTGACGCCCTCGTCAGCCAGGTCTACCACTCGACGGCCACCCCGCTGTACTCGATCGTCCCGGCCGGCATCACGGCCCACAGCACCGCGTTCTTCGACAAGTACGGCGAGAGCCAGCCTGCCAAGGCCGAACAGGCGCTGCGCAGCGCGGGCATCACCGACAAGGTGAAACTCACGCTGTGGTCCACGCCGAGCCGCTACGGCCCCGCCACCGACGACGAGTTCCGCGCGATCGCCCAGCAGCTCAATGCGAGCGGACTGTTCGACGCGGACGTCAAGTCCCTGCCCTTCGACCAGTACGAGAAGCAGATAGCGGCCGGCAAGCTCGGCGTCTACGTGAAGGGCTGGGTCCCGGACTACCCCGACCCGGACAACTTCACCCAGCCGTTCTTCGGCAAGGACAACGTCCTGCAGAACGGATACGTGAACGACGACATCACCGGCCGGATCATCCCCGACGCCGCCTCCCGAGCCGAACGGGGCACCACCGAGAGGACCTTCAACGAGCTCCAGGACGTCGTGGCCGAGGACCTGCCGATCCTGCCGCTGTGGCAGGGCAAGCAGTATGCGGTGGCGTACGACAACATCTCCGGCCTGGAGTGGACCCTGGACGCCTCGACCGTCTTCCGCTTCTGGGAGATCAGCAAGTACTAGGCATGTTTCGAAAGTAGCGTCGTCCGCCCGTAGGGCGGGCCAGACGCCGCCTGGCAGGCGGGACTTTCGAAACACGCCCCAGACAGCGACGCGCTCCCCACGAACGACCCCTCCCAGCATGATCAACCAGGAGGTCACCCCATCCTGCCAGTCGACATGACAGCGCCCCCGCCTCCATGAGAGCGGGGCGCGCAGGCTGCCATGCGAAGGTGAGGTCAGCCCTTCTTCTCGGTTCTGTACCCGCCCAGTTTCTCGCTGCTCAGGCAGCTGACCTGAGAAGCTGCTGCCCTGGGGGCTGCGACCGGCCCCTGATGCGGATCCGTCGGTCGCACGTGCGCGGCGCGTGCTGCGCCGGGCTCGGCTGCCGCTGCTGTCCGAACTGGCCCTGGACGGGGGCGGATACGTGCCCGACTTCCTCAGCCCGCATCCCTCCGGGCCTTCGCCGGCCGTCGAGGAGGAGCTGGAGCAGGTCCGGTGCACCCCGCCCGAACGTGTCCTGAGCGAGCTGGAGGCGTTGCGCGACGGACGGCCGCGACACGGCCTCGCGGGTTCCGAGCTGCCGGCAGGGGTGCAGCGGGCCAGGGCGCGGGGTGGTGCGCACGTGGCCCGGCAGGCGGCTGACGAGGTGCGGCGCTATTGGGAGCTGGCCTTCGCCCCGCACTGGGAGGCCGCCAAGGCCGCCCTCGACGCGGAGGTCGACCGATGCGCCGGCGTGCTGGCCCGGCACGGAGCGGCCAGGCTCTTCAACTCCCTGCATTCCGGCATCCGGTGGGCCGACGGCACCCTGCGCGCCGAGAGCCGGTTCCGGATCGCGCTGCCCGTGCCCCTGGTGGTCGTCGTGCCGTCACTTGTCGCACCTCGGCCGGGCGTGGCCGTGGACGCAACGCGCGGCAAAGCCCGGCCCCCGATGCTCGTCTATCCCGTGTGCGACAAGGCCATCGCCCCAGCAGCGCCCTCCGCCGAGATGGCCCAGCTGCTCGGCCCCACCCGCGCCGGGCTGCTTGCCGAGCTGGCGCAGCCGGCCTCCACCGCACAGCTGGCGGTACGTCACTTCCTCAGCCCCGCAACGGTTTCGTACCACCTCGGTGTACTGCACCGGGCAGGCCTCGTCGCCCGCGCCCGGTCCGGCCGATCGGTGCTCTACCGCCGTACGCCCGAGGGGGTCCGACTGGCGGGGAGCCGGTGGATGGGGCGGGGCTGGCTGCTGGGATCACCCCAGGCGGCCATTGCCCATGCGCACGGACGCTGAACCGACGATGTGACCATGCGTCAGGATTCCACGTCGGTTGAGGCGCGAACGACGAGCTGAGGGGGGAACCGTTCGACCCGTTCAGTTCGTTCGCGGCCGGGTGCCTGAAGCAGAGTCAGCGCGCGTTCGGCCATGGCGGACAACGGGTGACGGATGGACGTGATGGGAGGGTCGAGGAGCTCGAGTATCTCGGTGTCGTCGAACCCGGTGACGGCGATCTGCCCGGGTACGGCGACCGATGAACGGTGCAGCGTGCTCACGAGCCCTACGGCGAGGACGTCTGCTCCGCAGACGACCGCGTCTACCTGGTCGCGCTGTTCGATGATGCGGCGCCCCGCCGTCCGTCCGGCGTCGGTGGTGAAGCTGGGCAGGAGGATGGTGGTGGCGTCGGGACCTTGCGCTTCGGTGAAGGCTGCGAGCCGTTCGGCACCCGAGGAGGAGGCCTGATCGGCGGCGATGAGGGCGATCCGGTGCCGCCCGATGCCCTTCAGGTGATCGACGAGAAGCTGGACCGCGGACGCGTTGTCGAGTGTGACGGCGACGGTGCCGGATCCTTTGGCCCATCGGTCGAAGAGGACGACGGGGTGACGTCTGGCGGCATTGTGGATGGCGGGTCCGGACGCGTTGGCTGATACGGGGACGACGAGCAGGCCGTCCACCCGGCCACTGAGCAGGGTGTCGATCTGCTCGGCCTCGATCGCGGTGTCGTTCGCTGCGTCGGACACCACGAGCGTGCCGCCGGCGGCACGCACGTGCTGTGCGATGGCATCGGCGAGTTGGACGAAATAGGGGTTGGCGAGCGTGGGGACGACGACGCCGATGGTGCCGGTGGTGCCGGTGCGCAGCGCCCGGGCGGAGTGGTTGGGCTGGTAGCCGAGCCGGTGCGCGGCCTCTTCGACGCGGCGTGCGAGCTCGGGATCGACGTTGCGCGGCGTGCTGGCGAGAACGCGTGATGCCGTCGCGCGGGAGACGCCCGCGGCCTCGGCCACGTCGAGGAGTCGGGGCGCTGTCACGTAGGTGTCCCTCTCGGTCGGTGGGCGGATGCGCCATGGCGGCGGGGCAATCGTTTACGACGAGGCTACTTGACGGCGCGTAAGTGCTGGTACAGCATGTCGGAAATCGATTTCCCAGGGGGTGTCAATGTCGTCCATCACCGTCGTCGGTTCGGTGAACCGCGACTTCGTCCTGACCGTCAAGGATCTGCCGCACCCCGGCGAGACCGTGCTCGCACGGCACTTCGTGGAGGGGGTTGGTGGCAAGGGTGCCAACCAGGCCGTCGCGGCTGCTCGCCTCGGATCGCGGGTGCGTCTCGTCGCCAGGGTCGGCGCGGACGCGGCCACCATCCTCGACGCGCTCGCGTCCGAAGGCGTGGACGTCGATGCCGTGCGGTCGGACGAGCGGGCCACGACCGGAATTGCCGCGGTGGTCGTCGACGACGCCGGCGAGAACACCATCGTCGTGAATCCTGGGGCCAACGCCGACCTTGGTGTCCAGGACCTGCCGTCCCGGCTCGTCCGGTCGACGGGAGAGGTCGTCGTCGTCCAGAACGAGATCGCACCCGACGTGGTCGACCTAGCGGTCCTGCGGGCCCGCGAACAGGGCGGGGTCGTCGTCCTCAACCCCGCCCCCGCTCGCCCGATCGGCGCGCGGGTACTGGCCGCCGTCGACGTCCTCGTCCCCAACCTCGGCGAACTCGCCTCACTTCTCGGCGCCGACCGTCCCGCCACCGTCGATGACGTGCGAGGTCTGCTGGAGCGCGCCGCGCTCCCGTGCCGGGCCGTCGTGGTGACACTCGGGGCGGACGGCGCCATCCTGAAAATGGCGCACAGGACAAACATCACGCACATTCCCGCGCCGTTCGTGGACGCCGTCGACACCGTGGGTGCCGGCGACACCTTCTGCGGTGCTCTCGCGGACGCCCTCGGGCGCGGCGCCGATCTTCCGGCCGCGGTCGAACGCGCCGTGCAAGCGGCGTCGCACGCCGTCACCGGCCTCGGCGCTCAGGCCTCCATGCCCTACCCGGACCAGCTCGACGTACCCGCAATCACCTCTGCTTCCTGACATCCCGCGGGTCACCCACCAGCACTACGGAGAACCACCCATGAGGAACCTCAAGCTCGGCGTGTTCGAGAACGCGCAGACCAATGCGAGTGGCACGGCCACTTGGCGTCACCCCGACAGCCGACGGCATCTTTTCGACACTCTCGACTACTGGCGCGATCTCGCCGCGATCTGCGAGGACGCCAAGCTGGACTTCCTGTTCCTCGCCGACGCCTGGGGCTGGTCCGAGATCAACGGCACGCGCCCGCCCATCGCCACGGAGGAGACCCTCGACCTCCCGCGGCTCGACCCGATGGTCGTGGCGTCCGCGCTTCTGTCCACGACGACCAACCTGGGTCTCGTCATGACAGGCTCCGTCCTCGTGGAACCGCCGTACGCGTTCGCGCGTCGCATCGCCACGCTCGACCAGCTCTCCGGTGGCCGGATCGGCTGGAACATCGTGACGACCGGCACGGCCGACACCGCGGTCAAGGCGTTCGGCATGGAGATGGTGGCGCACGACGACCGCTATCGGATGGCCGAGGACTTCCTCGACCTCGTCTACAAGTACTGGGAGGGGGCCTGGGAGCCGGACGCGCTGGAGAAGGATAAGGACGGAAGGTTCGCCGACCCCGCCAAGGTGCACCTCGTCACCCACAAGGGCCCGTTCTTCCGCTCGGAGGGGTACGGCAATACCGCGCGTTCCCCGCAGGGCACGCCCGTGCTGTTCCAGGCAGGGGCATCGCCTGCCGGTCGCCGGGTCGGCGGCCGGCACGGCGAATGCATGTTCGTGGGGAGCGGCTCGGTCGAGCAGCTCGCCGGGCACACCGCCTCCATCCGTGAGGAGGCGGTCAAGGCGGGTCGTCGAGCCGACGACGTGAAGGTGATGTCAGCGTTCTCGTGTGTCGTCGGTGCGACGACATCCGATGCGGAGCGGCGCTATCAGCGGATCCTCGACGCTCAGCGGCCCGAGGTGACCGTCGCCAGCTATTCCATGTTCACCGGGCTCGACCTTTCGTCCTACGCGCCCGAGACGCCCATGACGGATCTCTCCACCGAGCTGTCGCAGACCCAGGTGGCCCGCTTCGCCGGTAAGACGGTCGGCGACGTCCTCGCCGACTGGCACACCCACGGCGTCGGAGCGCGGCCCGTCGTCGGCACGGCCGAGGAGATCGCCGACGAGATCTGCGCGCTTGCGGAAGGCGCCGACCTTGACGGATTCCTGCTGTCCCCGACGATCCAGCCGACCTCGACGACGGACTTCGTCGAGTCGGTCCTGCCGATCCTGCGGGCACGCGGAGTCTTCCGCGGGGAGTACACGGAGGGCGAGAGCCTGCGCGAACGACTCACCGGAGCATCCGACCGCGCGCTGCCGGCCAGCCACCCCGCGGCACAGTACAGGCACTGAAAACAGAACTCGCGACGAAAGGATGTCGAAGACCATGGCCACGTCTACCCACAACCCGCCCGGGGCATCCGTGCCGGCGGAGCTGGACGCGGCGACGCTGCGGCAGACGTTCGGGGCCTACCCGACCGGTGTCGTCGCGATAAGCGCGCTGCGCGGGAACGAACCGGTCGGGTTCGCGGCGAGTTCGTTCGTCTCGATCTCGCTCCAACCGCCCATGGTCGCGGTCAGCGTGGCCCGCACCTCGACCACCTGGCCGCGCCTTGCGGGGGCACCCGTTCTGGGGCTGAGTGTGCTCAGCCGCGGTCAGGGTGCGCTGTGCCGGCGTTTGGCGTCCCGGGAGGTCAACCGCTTCGAGGGCGTCGCGTGGAAGGCGACGCCCGAGGGCGCCGTCGTGATCGAGGACGCCGCGCTCTGGCTGACGGCTCGGGTGAGCGCGACCTACGACGGTGGCGATCACGAGATCGTGCTCATGGAGTTGATGACGACTGAGCTGTTCTCCGGCGTGGAGCCACTCGTTTTCCACACCAGCCAGTTCCGCGAACTCATCCCCCATGGGTGACACCGTGACCGTCCACGGGCAGCTCACGGGTGCGGTGGTGCATGGTGCCGGTCGAGGCCGTGGGCTCGGGTTCCCCACCGCGAACGTCGCGGCCGATCCCGACTCGCGGGTCCCACCGTCTGCGATCTACAGCGGCTGGGTCGTACGCCACTCGACCGGCGCCGTCCACCGAGGAACGATCAGTATCGGGTCGAACCCGACCTTCTGCGACACGGCGGATGTACACGTCGAGGTGTACTGCCACGACACGTCGGACGAGTTCTATGGAGAGCGCGTCGGACTGTGGTTCGTGGCACGGATTCGAGACACGGTGAAGTTCGCGTCGCCCGACGACCTGGTGCGCGCCGCCCGGCAGGACGTCTTGCGGTCCGAGGCGCTTCTCGCCTCCGACCGCGGGCGGCGCGTCCTCACCGACGCGCTCGCCGCGTACGAAAGAACCTTCTCCGCCTGAGATATCACTCCGCGCGGACTCGGCGCGCACTGCCGAACTCCATGCGTCATGACTGGCCCGGTCCGGGCCCATAGCCCACGCTCAGCCTTGCTCCGAACGAACGAAGGTGTTAGCAATGAGCACATTCCAGTGGCTGAATGAGCAGTTCAGCTTCTTCGGTGTCCCCGTCTACTGGTCCGACTTTCTGGGCAACATCCTGGCGCTCGCAACCGTTTGGCTGGCGTTGCGGCGATTGCTCGTGGCCTGGCCGGTGCAGATCCTCGGGTCGGTCCTACTGCTGATCGCGAGCCTGAACGTTCATCTCGGAGGTAACGCCGCCCGGCAGATTGTGATCATAGCATCGGCGTCGTGGGGTTGGGCGACTTGGCGGCGCAGCAGGGAGAGGGAAGGCGCGATCAACGTCCGCTGGGCAACGTGGCGGGAGCGGGCTGTACTGATCGCTGTCATGGCCGCTGGGACGTTCGCGTTCGGCGCCTTGCTCAAGTCGACCGACGCGTCGTTCTACCCGGGCGCTCCTTGGTGGATGGTCCTCGCGGACGCCTGGATCTTCGTCGGCTCGATCCTGGCGATGTACACCCAGGCCCGGCGGTACGTGGAGTTCTGGTTCGTCTGGCTGGCCGTCGACCTCGTCGGGGTGCCCCTCGCTATTCATTCCCAGCTGTACTTCTCCGGGATCGTCTACGCGATCTTCTTCGTCATGGTCGTCATCGGGATCCGCGACTGGGCGTCTCACAGCAAGGACCAGGAGATCGCCTCGCCTCTCGAGCCGGCTGTCGTCCTGGAGAGTCGGAACGAGAACGGCGCGTCACCGGCCGCGGGGTCGTACGTCACCCGGCCGGGCACAGAAACGGCAACTGGGTCTTGAAGTTTGCTGACTGACTGATGGTCCGGGCCTCGCGTGGCGTCGGCTTCCAAGATCCGGTTGTGGTCTTGGAAGCCGACGTTGCTTCCCGCGTCGTCTTCAGCAGCTGGATGATGTTCCTGACCTCCTGTGAGGTCCGGTTCCACTGCAGTTCCTTGCCGTGGTACTCGTCCGCGACACCGTCCGCGACACCGTCCGCGGAGAAGTCCGCCATCGCCGCCTTGACCTGGCCGTCCCGCGCGGCGATCACTTCCTCCAGACGCGCGATCACGACCCGGATGTTGCCCTGCGCATCCTCCGACGCACCCGTGTCGTACGCGCGACGGTCACTGTCACCAGCCATCACAAACCCTGCCCCTCGAAAGATCAGCGTCCGCCGAAACAGGCCGCGTCGAAGTTCGCCGCACCCATCTGCTGCCGGGCGTTGTCGCCCTGCTCCTGGTCACCCGAACCGAACGCCTGCTCCATGCCCGACTTGCCACCCAGCAGCGCCGACAACGAACCGTTCAACGCCGCCGTGATCTCGTCCGCGCGATTCTTGAACGAGTCGAACGCCGCCCACCCCGGACCGCTGAACTTTCCCTCCAACGGCGCCGTCGCCTGCCCCAGTTGATGGATCAACGTGCCCAAGTCATCACTCGCCCCACGCGACTTCGACGTCAGAGTCGACAAGGGCATCGGCGAACGAATGTTTTTCAGTGCCGTCCAGCCAGCCGGTCCGCCACCTTGGCGATCGGGTCGGTGGTGGCTTCGGCCGAGGTGAGTTCGCGCCGGTCCGCGGTGCGATAGGCCGCGTACATGCCGTGGACGCCGATCCAGCGGAAGGGTTCCGGTTCCCAGCGGCGGACCTTGTGGTTGACCCAGGGGAGGGTGGTCAGATCGGTGGGGCCCGACTGACCGGAGTCCTGCTGGATCAGGTCGCGCAGAGTGCGGGCGGCGAGGTTGGTGGTGGCGACGCCGGAACCGACGTAGCCGCCGGCCCAGCCGAGTCCGGTGGAGCGGTCGAGGGTGACCGTGGCGCACCAGTCGCGGGGGACGCCGAGGACGCCGGACCAGGCGTGGTCGATGCGGGCGCCCGCGGTGGTGGGGAAGAAGCGGACCAGGATCTCGCGGAGGGCCTCGATGGTGGCGGGCTGGGTGCGCCCGTCATTGTCGGTGCCGGAGCCGAAGCGGTACGGGACGCCCCGGCCGCCGAGTGCGATGCGGTCGTCCGCGGTGCGCTGGGCGTACATGTAGGCGTGGGCCATGTCGCCGAGCGTCTCGCGGCCGTCCCAGCCGATGGTGTCCCAGACCGACTTCGGGAGCGGTTCGGTGACGATCATCGAGGAGTTCATCGGGAGCCAGGTGCGCTTCTGGCCCTTGAGGTTGGCCGTGAAGCCCTCGGTGCAGCGCAGGATGTACGGGGCGCGGACGGTGCCGTACGGGGTGTGGGCGTGCTTGGGCTTGATCTCGGTGACGGGGGTCGACTCGTGGATGGTGACGCCGAGCGCCTCGACGGCGTCGGCGAGCCCCTTGACGAGTTTGACCGGGTGCAGGCGGGCGCCGTGCGGCGACCAGGTGGAGCCGACGGCTCCGGTGACGCGGATGCGTTCGGCGGTCTCGCGGGCGCCGCGCAGGACCCGGTCGGTCTCGCCGAGGGCGATCTCGACGGAGTGGAAGTCCTTGAGGCGGGCCAGCTGGGCCGGCGTGTAGGCCACTTCGAGGACGCCGCCCTGGTGGATGTCGGCGTCGATGTTCTCTTCGGCGGCGACGCGTACGACCTCGTCGACGGTGTCGTTCATCGCCTTCTGGAGGCGGACGGCGGCGTCGTGGCCGTGGAGTTTCGCGTAGCGGTCGCGGCCTGCGATGCCGTTGTAGAGCCAGCCGCCGTTGCGGCCGGAGGCGCCGTAGCCGCAGAACTTCGCCTCGAGCACGGTGATGTTCAGGAAGGGAGCGGCCTTCTTGAGGTAGTACGCCGTCCAGAGTCCGGTGTATCCGCCGCCGACGATGCAGACGTCCGTGGTGGTGTCGCCGGGCAGGGGCTCGCGCGGGACGGGTGTGCCTTGGTCCGCGTACCAGAACGATATTCCGCCGTTGACCGTGCTGACCGTGCTCATGTTGCCCCTGCTCGTCCTTGTGAAGCCGAGTTCCTGTGTGGCGGGAGGTTACTGCGCGGGGGCGGTTTCGTCCTCCCCCGGGTGAGCGGATAGCAGGCGAGACCGATGAGGACGGCGGTGAGGTGGCCGAGGTCGGTGAAGGTGCGGCTGGTGATGAGGGGGATGCCGTAGACGACGAGGACGGCGAAGAGGTACCCGTACCGCAAGGGCCGGGAGACGTGGTACGTGAGGACGGCGACGACGCCCGCGAGTGCGTAACTGACCCCGACGTCCAGGGTGTGGACGGCCGACGCGGGTGCCTCTCCGTGCCGGACGGCCCAGGCGAGGACGCCCTCGCTGACGAGGGTGGCCAGGATGTGGGCGAGCGCCGCAACCGCGAGCCAGCGCAGCGTGCCGAGCCAGCGTTCGGCGGGTGCGTGGAAGACCGTGAAGAGGAAGGCGTACGGGAGCCACTTGCCGCTGTCGATCCAGAAGGCGCTGGAGATGAGGACACGTACCGGGTCGCGGATGAGCTCGTGGATGTTGGTCGAGTGCTGACGCAGGAAGTCCTCCTCGAAGTCGGGGGACATCTGATGCACCACGACCGTGGTGACGAAGAGGGCCGTCAGCCAGATGTACGTCCCGGGCGCGCTGCGGATCCAGAAGCGGACGGCGCGCAGGGCGCGCGTCGGGAGGGAGAGCGGGTTCGTGGGCGGGGCCGGGCTGCTGGGGGGCATAACCGATTGACGCACGGGCCTACGATCGGGTGCGTGATTGACATTCCGGACGCGCTGATCGCCACCCGGTCCAAGTACACCGGCGAGACCGGGCGGGTCTTTCCTGGCCGCGTTCCCGGGGCCCGCGCACCGGTTCCTGGGCGAGCGGGGGCTGCGGCCGGACGGGGAGAGCCGCTTGGGGCCGGAGCAGCCGGAAATCGCCCGGCGGTTGCTGGGCCGGGGACAGCGGGAAGACGGTGGCAGGGGAGGCTGCTTACGCTGCTCCCATGATTCGTACCGCTACTGCTGCCGATGTCCCTGTCATCCATTCCATGGTCCGCGATCTCGCCGAGTACGAGAAGGCGCTCCACGAGGTGAACGCCACCGAGGAGCAGCTGCACGAGGCGTTGTTCGGCGAGCGGCCCGCCGCGTATGCGCACATCGCCGAGTCGGACGAGGACGGGGAGATCGTGGGCTTCGCGCTCTGGTTCCTGAATTTCTCGACGTGGCGCGGGGTGCACGGCATCTACCTGGAGGACCTCTACGTACGCCCCGAGCGGCGTGGCGGCGGGCACGGCAAGGCGCTGCTGACGGAGCTGGCACGGATCTGTGTGGAGCGGGGGTACGAGCGTCTGGAGTGGTCCGTGCTGAACTGGAACGCCCCGTCCATCGCGTTCTACGAGTCGCTGGGCGCGCGCCCGCAGGACGAGTGGACGGTGTACCGGCTGACGGACGGGGCGCTGGTGAAGCTCGGCGGCTGACCGAGGTCCTAGGGCGTGTTTCGAAAGTCCCGCCGTCCGCCCGCCAGGCAGGCGGGACTTTCGAAACACTCCCTAGGAGGGTGCTTGCCTCGAGAGGCTGGGGACGAGGACGACCTTACCCATCGTGCCGCGCGTCTCCAGGGCGCGGTGGGCGGCGGCCGCCTCGGCGAGCGGGAAGCGCTGGACGGCGGGACGCAGGCGGCCCGCGGCGGCTTCGGCGAGCGAGCGTTCTTCGAGGGCGCGCAGGCCGCCCGCCTTCTGCATCATTGCCGGGCCGAGGACGTCCTGGGAGGTGATGCCGCGTTCGGCGAGCTCCTCGTCGGTGAAGGTGAGCGGGGACCCGTTGTGAAGTCCCTCGCCGGACCAGCCGAAGACGATGTGCTGACCGCCCTTGCCGAGGAGGTCGACGGCGGCGCGCGCGGTGACGCCGCCGACGGAGTCGTAGACGACGGTGGCGCGGCGGCCGACGCCGTCGAGGTAGGTAATGACCTGGGCCGGCCAGTCGGGGAGGGTGTAGTCGACGGCGAGGTCGGCGCCGTTGGCCTTCACCGCTGCGACCTTGGCGGGTCCGCCGGCGAGGCCGATGACGGTGGCTCCGGCGTGCTTGGCGTACTGGACGAGCAGGGTGCCGATGCCGCCCGCCGCGGCGGGGACGACGGCCACCGAGTCGGGGCCGAGCTCGGTGAACTGCAGGATGCCCAGGGCGGTGCGGCCGGTGCCGATCATGGCGACGGCCTGGGCCTCGTCGAGGCCGGGCGGGATCGGGTGGAGCTTGTCGGCGTCGGTGACGGCGAGTTCGGCGTAGCCGCCGGGGACCATGCCGAGGTGGGCGACGACGCGCCTGCCCAGCCAGCCGGGGTCGGTGCCCTCACCGAGCGTGTCGACCGTTCCGGCGACTTCGCGGCCGGGGACGGTGGGCAGCTCGGCGGGGGCGGGGAACGGCCCTGTCATGCCCTCGCGCAGGGCGGTGTCGAGGAGGTGCACACCGGCCGCGGCGACGGCGATCCGGACCTGGCCGGGGCCGGGTACCGGGTCGTCGGTCGTCTCGTACGTGAGGTTCTCGGCGGGTCCGAAGGTGTGGAGGCGGATGGCGTGCATGTGCGGGCTCCCCGGGTCGACTGGCTGACGAGGAACACCCTCCGACCTCAACTCCGCTTGAGGTCAAGCGTCCGACGGTTCGGCGGGTGCTGCTCGCCCGTTCCGAGGGCGAGCAGCGCCGCTTCCATCCCGCTGTTGAACGACACCTCGCTGAGCAGTCCCGGCGCCGCTACCTGGTCGCCCGCGAGGTAGATGTCGTTGCCGCGGTCGATGGCCGGCCGGTCCCGCCATGTGGTGCCGGGGCGGTCGACCGCGCCCGTGCGGCCGGCGGCGAGCGCGTCGCGCCGCCACTCGACGCGGTCGCGCCAGCCCGGGAAGCCGAGGTCGAGGACGTCTTCGGCACGGGCGATGCCCGCCGCCTTCGACTCACCGGGGGCGACGGGGAACTGGCCCTGGACGAGCTGCCGGCCCGCCGGGGCAAGGGTGCGGTCCTGGGCGCTGAAGCGTTCGATCCAGCCGGGGGCGTCCAGGTCGGAGACGGCGAAGGCGTCGCCGCGCCGGGTGCGCAGGGCCAGGTCGATCAGGGCGGTTCTGCCGCTGTCCCAGGTCAGCGTGGGGTCGTGGAGCAGTCCGCTTGCGGCGTCGAGGGAGGTGGCGACGATGACGGGGCCGCTGCGGGCCAGGTCGTCGAGGGCGCTCGGGTCGATCCGTGTCACCGTCTCGATCCGGACGCTCAGGTTCCAGGCGCGTGCGGCCATCCGGTCGATGATCTGCGCCCAGCCGCCGACCGGGTAGCGCGCCTCGGGCGGCAGCGCGGTGGCGCGGCGCAGCCGCTCCTGGACGAACGCGGCGGAAAGCGAACCGGGGTCGTGGTGGAAGAGCGCCACGGCGGCGTAGTGCGCGGCCGCGCGGGCGGTCTCCTCGCCGGCCCGGCCGGTGGCCCAGGTGTGGAAGTCGGTGTCGACGGGGGCGTGTCCGGCGCGGCGGCGGGTGAGCCGGAGGAGGCCGAGGGGCGGGGTGCGGCGCAGGGTGCCGCCCAGCCGGAAACGGAGCCGGGTGGCTTCGAGGAGCGGCACCGTGGCGACCGGGCCGAGAAGATTGCGCTGCGCGAGCCACGTCCAGTGCGGTCCGTGGCGGTAGAGGGCGTGGGGTCCTTCGTTGGTGCGGTACGGGCCCTCGGCGGTCCTGGCGCGGCCGCCGAGCGTGTGGTGGGCCTCGTGGACGGTCACCAGGGCGCCGGACTCGGCGGCTGTGATCGCTGCGGTGAACCCGGCGAGTCCGCCGCCGATGATGTGGATGCGCTGCATGCGTCCCTGTCTCCTCGTCGTCGTGAACGATGACGAAGAGATGACGTCCGGAGGGGCCCGGGTGTGACATCGGCGCGGGGGCGCTGTCAGTGGCGTGGGTCACGATGGGGGCATGGCGCGCAGCAGCAGGAAGACGGACACCATCGCGGCGGCACGGCGACCGGAGGTGCGGCTGCCGCCGCTCGTTCCGTACGACGGGGTGGGGCTGGAGCCGGACGGGGACTACGACGGTGTGCGGTTCGAGGGGACGGACCTCTCGGACGAGTCGGGTCCGGGCGCCCGGTTCATGGACTGCGCGCTGGAGGGATGCGCGCTCGACCGTACGGAGCTGATCAGGGCTCGCTTCATCGACTCGGTCCTGACGGGGGTGCGGGGGGTGGGCACCGATCTCTCGGGGGCGTCGCTGCGTGAGGTGGAGGTGGTGGACGCGCGGCTGGGCGGGGTGCAGTTGCACGGCGCGGTGCTGGAGCGGGTCCATGTGCGCGGCGGGAAGATCGACTATCTGAACCTGCGCAAGGCGCGGCTGAAGGACGTGGTCTTCGAGGGCTGCGTGCTGGCCGAGCCGGACTTCGGGGACGCGCAGCTCGTGCGGGTGGAGTTCCGGGACTGTGTGCTGAAGCGTGCCGACTTCAGTTCCGTACGGATGGAGTCGGTGGACCTGCGGACGGCCGCCGAGCTGGACATCGCCCGTGGCGTGGAGCGGCTGGCGGGGGCGGTGATCAGCCCGGTGCAGCTGATGGAACTGGCCCCGGCGTTCGCGGCGCAGATCGGGGTGCGGGTGGAGGCGTAGCCGGTATTCCCCGGATCCGCTCGTCAGACGCGGGGGAAGCGGGCCTGGAGGTCCCAGATCACGGGGTTGTCGGCGAGCCCCTCGTGCATGTCGGCGAGGTCCGCGATCAGGTCGTGCAGGAAGTCGCGGGCCTCGCGGCGCAGCAGGGAGTGGCTGAAGGTGAGCGGGGGCTCGTCGCCGGGCATCCAGTCGGCTTCGACATCGACCCAGCCGAATCGGCGCTCGAAGAGCATCCGGTCGGACGACTCGGTGAAGTCCAGCTCGGCGAACTGCCGTCGGTGCGAGCGGCTGCCGCGGGGGTCCTGGTCGATCTGCTCGACGATGTCGCAGAGCGCCCAGGCGAAGTCGAGCACGGGCACCCATCCCCAGGCTGTGGATACCTCGCGGTCCGCCTTGGTGTCCGCGAGGTAGACGTCCCCGGAGAACAGGTCGTGCCGCAGGGCGTGGACGTCCGCGCGGCGGTAGTCGGTCTGCGGGGGATCGGGGAAGCGTCGGGAGAGGGAGTAGCCGATGTCGAGCACAGTTCGATGGTGTCATGCCCGGGAGTGCACCGACGCCGGAGCGGTGGGTCGCCCCACGGCCTCCGGGACCGTGGGTGCTTGGCGCTGCGGCGGTCCTCGCCGCAGGCGGACCGGCTCACGGCAGCAGCCGCTGCTCCTTCGCGACGGCCACGGCGCCCGCGCGGGTGTCGACGCCGAGTTTGTCGTAGATGCGGCCCAGGTGCGTCTTGACCGTGGCCTCGCTGATGAACAGGGCCCGGGCGATGTCCCGGTTGCCCAGGCCCTGGGACAGCTGGCCCAGGATGTCGCGTTCGCGGTCGGTGAGCGTCGGCAGGGGGCTGCGCATGCGGGCCATGACACGGCCGGCGACCGGTGGGGAGAGCGTGGTGCGGCCCTGGGACGCCGAGCGGATCGCGGCGAACAGTTCCTCCGGGCGTTCCGCCTTCAGCAGATAGCCGGTGGCGCCCGCCTCGATGGCGCGGGTGATGTCGGCGTCGGTGTCGTACGTCGTGAGGACGAGGACGTGGACGCCGGTGGCCGCGATGCGACGGGTGGCTTCGACGCCGTCGATTCCTTCGCCCAGCTGGAGGTCCATCAGGACGACGTCGGGGGTGAGCCGGGCGGCCAGGGCGACGGCCTCCTCGCCGCTGCCCGCCTCGCCGACGACCTCGATGTCCGGTTCGCTGCCCAGGAGGGCGAGCAGTCCGGCGCGTACGACGGCGTGGTCGTCGCAGAGCAGGATCCGTACGGCGGGCGAGGTCATGAGGGTTCCTCCGGCGAGGGCGACGGGGCAGGGGCGGGCATGGGGACCACGGCGGAGACGACGGTTCCCTCGCCCGGTACCGATTCGATCGTGAGTGTGCCGCCGAGCTGGTGCAGCCGGGCATGCATCGCGGGCAGCCCGTGGCCGCGTACGCCCGCTGCCGGACGCGGGGCGGCCGCCTCCCAGGTAGGGCGCAGGCGCCGCCGGGGGGCGTGGTGGGCCGGCGCCGGTGCGTGGCTTCCACGGGGTACCGCCGGTGCGGGCGGGGTGAAGCCACGGCCGTTGTCGGCGATGTCCAGGACGGTCCGGTCGTCCAGGTGGGTCAGTGTCAGCGCGGCCTCCGTGGCGTCCGCGTGCTCCTTCACATTGGCCAGCGCGCCCTGGGCGATGCGCAGCAGTGCGGACTGCACCCGGTCGGGCAGTGCCGCGTGCGGCGCCCCCTCCACATGGCAGCGGACCGTGAGCAGCCCCTGGGCCTGCACCGTTTCGCGGGCGGCCAGTGCGTGCAGCGCCGCCTCCAGGCCGCCGCCCTCCGCGAGATCCGCCGGTGCCAGGTCGTGGACGAAGCGGCGGGCTTCGGCGAGGTTGCGTTCGGCGATGCCTGTGGCCGTACGGACATGGCGGCGGGCGGTCGCCCGGTCCGCGTCCCAGGTGCGGTCCGCGGCCTGGAGCAGCATCTGCTGGCTGGACAGGCCCTGCGCGAGGGTGTCGTGGATCTCCATGGAGAGCCGCTGGCGTTCGGCGAGGGTGCCTTCGCGGCGTTCGGTGGCGGCGAGTTCGCGGCGGGTACGCAGCAGATCGTCGATCAGTTCGCGCTGACGCACGGCCTGGCGCTGCATGTGGACGAAGACCGCGGTCGCGATGGCCGCCACGGCGGGGGGCGCGAGCACCAGATTCGGGTCGAAGCCGTGGGCCAGCCGCAGTTGCGCGGCCACGACGAACACGGTGAGCAGTGCGACGAGGGCGAGCGCGGCGCGCGGCGGGAGCAGCCGCAGCCCGGTGTAGAAGAGCGGCACCGCGCACCAGGCGAAGCTCGGAGCGAGGACGACGAGCACCATCCACACGGCCACGAGCACCCCGAGCCGGGCCAGCCGACGCGGGGTGGGGCGTGAGCCGAACACCGGGCCCAGCAGATACAGCGCGGCGAGCGTGCCGGACAGCGCGATGATCCATGGGGTGCGGTCCTCGCCCGGGTGGCGGAGCAGGAAGCGGGCCAGGGAGGCACCGAGCAGCAGGAAGAACGCGGCGTGCATGAGCAGAGCGAGCCACCGGGCATCCGGGTCGGCGGCTTCGGTTCGGTGCTCCACCTCGTACCTCGTACTCCCTGCCGACTGTCGAAGGGCTGCTGCTGACCTGCGTGGATACGTCCATGGTGACCCGGTGGGGCCAGCTCCGCATCAACCGATCGGCCGATGGGGCCGTCAGCCGTCCCGCGTGCGGGGTCGAGCCGGTACGTCGACGTTACGGGCCCGGATCCGGCCGGAGGATCGATCACAGAGCCGGAACACCGCCCGAGCGGAACACCGTCGAATCGTCGAGGAGCCCCACCATGAAGAAGATGTCGCTGCGCACCCGTGTCCTCACCGGTGCCGTCGCCGCCGCCGCGCTCGGTGCCGGAACCTTCGGTGCCATGTCCGCGAGCGCCTCCGCCCCGGCCGCTGCCCCTGCCGCCGCCGTCACGGCTGACACGGCGAACCGGAACCTCCAGCAGACCACCCATCTGACCGTCGCCGCCGCCACCGAGGCCGCGCGCGCCGCCCTCGACGCCGCAGAGAAGGAGAACCAGCGTGTGGCGGTCGCCGTCGTCGACCGGAACGGCAATACTCTCGTGACGCTGCGCGGCGACGGCTCCGGCCCGCAGGCGTACGAGTCCGCGGGGAAGAAGGCGTACACCGCCGTCTCCTGGAACGCCCCCACCTCCGTGCTCGCCGGCCGTCTGGCGCAGACCCCGAACCTGAAGGACATCCCTGGCACCCTGTTCCTCGCGGGCGGCGCCCCGGTGCAGGTCAAGGGTGCACCTGTGGCCGGCATCGGAGTGGCCGGTGCCCCCAGCGGCGACCTCGACGAGAAGTTCGCCCAGGCGGGTGTCGCCGCACTCGCCAAGTAGGACAGCCGACCACAGCCCAGGAGAGACCACGGATGAACGCCCTCGATCACGACCTGCTCCGAGCCGCGCGCACCGGTGACACCGATGCCGCACGCACCGCGATCGAGGGCGGCGCCCGCGTCGACGTCCGCGACGAGGAGCGGCGCACCCCGCTGCTCCTCGCCGTCCACAGCGACCACGTCGAGCTCGCCCGGCTGCTCGTCGAGGCGGGTGCGGACCCCGATGCGCAGGACCGGCGCGAGGAAAGTCCCTGGTTGGCGACCGGCGTCACCGGCAGCGTCGCGATGCTGCACACCCTGCTGCCGGCCGGTCCCGACCTGAAGCTCCGTAACCGGTTCGGCGGCATCGCGCTGATCCCGGCGAGCGAGCGCGGCCATGTCGGTTACGTACGGGAGTTGCTCCACGTCACGGACATCGACGTCGACCACGTCAACCGGCTCGGCTGGACCGCCCTGCTGGAGGCCGTGATCCTGGGCGACGGTGGCCGGGCGCACCAGGAGATCGTCGAACTGCTGCTGGCGGCGGGCGCGACCCCCGGTCTGCCGGACGGCGACGGGGTGACGGCGCTGGAACACGCGGAGCGGCGCGGGTTCGCGGAGATCGCGGCGCTGCTGCGGAACCGGGACCCGAGATGAGCATTCGCCGATCCGCCAAACCGACATTCCGCACATAGGATTATCTGCGTGCGCCCCACCGCTCTGATCCTGGTCCTCGTCACGACCACCGTCGTTTCTCTCGGCACCGCCTGCTCCGCCGGGATCGGTGGCGTACAGGGCACCCCCGGCGCCGCCGGTCTGCGCGACCCGTACTTCCCGAAGACCGGCAACGGCGGGTACGACGTCACCCATTACGACCTCACCCTGGACGTCGACCCGGCCGCCCAGCACCTGCGCGGCACTGCCGTGATCACCGCACGCGCCACCCAGGACCTCAGCGCCTTCAATCTCGACCTGGCCGGGCTGACCGTCGAGTCCGCGCAGGTCGAGGGCCGCCCGGCCGCCGTCAACCGGGCGGCCCACGAACTGACACTGCGCCCCGATGCCGAGGTGGAGAGCCACCTCCACAAGGGCAGGACGTTCCGTACGGTCGTCCGCTACTCCGGTTCCCCGCTGACCCTCACCGACCCGGACAAGTCGCAGGAGGGCTGGTTGAGGACGGCGGACGGATCGGTGGCGCTCGGTGAGCCGGTCGGGGCGATGGCCTGGTTCCCCGGCAACAACCACCCGAGCGACAAGGCGTCCTACGACCTCACGGTCACCGTTCCCAAGGGCCTGACTGCCGTGTCCAACGGCGAGCTGACGTCCCGTAGGACCTCCGGTGGCACCACCACGTTCCACTGGCACACCGCCGCGCCCATGGCGACCTATCTCGTGACGCTCGCCATCGGGCACTTCGACACGAAGGCGTCGACGACCCCCGACGGCATCAAGGTGTTCACGGCCGTGGACCCGAAGTCGGCGGCGGCGAGCGCCCGGACCCTGGCCCGGATCCCTGAGGTCGTGCGGTGGGAGGCCGAGCGCTTCGGCCCGTATCCGTTCTCCTCGACCGGCGCGATCGTCGACCGCACGGACGACGCCGGGTATGCGCTGGAGACCCAGAACCGGCCGTTCTTCCCCGGCCCGCCGAGCGTCGGACTCCTCGTCCACGAGATGTCCCACCAGTGGTTCGGGAACTCCGTCACGCCCGAGAGCTGGCGGGACATGTGGCTCAACGAGGGCTTCGCCACGTACGTGGAGTGGCTGTGGCAGGCGGACAAGGAGGGCGTCCCCGTCCAGGACAGCTTCGACCGCGCCTTCGCGAGCGATGCCAACTGGGCGTTCCCGCCGTCCGATCCGCCGACGGCCGCGGACATCTCGCAGCCGCCGGTCTACGGGCGCGGGGCGATGGTGATCCACAAAATCCGGCAGGCGGTGGGCGACGACAAGCGGTTCTTCGCCCTCGTCAGGGGCTGGACGAAGGCGCACCGGCACGGCAGCGCGGCGACGGCCGACTTCACCGCCTATGTGGAGCAGACGACCGGCCTGGATCTGACGCACCTGTGGAACACCTGGCTGTACGGCAGGAGCCGGCCCGCCACGAAGGGCTGACCGGCTCCTGGAACCGCAGACTACTTCACGTTGATTCCGGACCAGGCGGCGGCGACGGCCGCGTACTCCGTGCTCCCCGCCCCGTACAGATCGGTCGCCGCCGACAGGGTCGCGGTCCGCGCCCTGGCGTAGTTGGTGGTCGACGTCATGTAGGTCGAGAGGGCCCGGTACCAGATCTGAATGGCCTTGTCGCGCCCGATCCCCGTGACCGTGGAGCCGTTGGAGGTCGGCGAGTTGTAGGAGACCCCGTTGATGGTCTTCGCCCCGCTGCCCTCGGACAGCAGGTAGAAGAAGTGGTTGGCGGGGCCGGACGAGTAGTGGACGTCGAGGCGGCCGACGGTCTTCGACCAGGAGTCGGCGGACGAGCCGTCCTTGCTCGGCTTGTCCATGTAGCGCAGCGGGGTGCCGTTACCCCTGATGTCGATCTTCTCACCGATGAGGTAGTCGCCGACGTCGCTGCTGTTGGCGGCGTAGAACTCGACCGAGGTGCCGAAGATGTCGCTGGTCGCCTCGTTGAGGCCGCCCGACTCGCCGCTGTAGTTGAGCCTCGCGGTGGCCGCGGTCAGACCGTGGCTCATCTCGTGCCCGGCGACGTCCAGCGAGGTGAGCGGCTTGAGGTTGCCCGAGCCGTCGCCGTACGTCATGCAGAAGCAGCTGTCCGACCAGAAGGCGTTGACGTACGCGTTGCCGTAGTGGACCCGGGAGTACGCGGCCCTGCCGTCGCCCGCGATGCCGTTGCGTGCCAGGACGTTCTTGTAGAAGTCCCAGGTCACGGCGGCGCCGTAGTGGGCGTCGACGGCGGCGGTCTGGCGGTTGGTCGCGAGACCGTTGCCCCAGATGTCGTCGGCGTCGGTGAAGAGCGTCCCGGTGCCGGCGGTGCCGCCGTTCAGGTCGTACGTGTTGTGGCCGCCGCGACCGCCGTCGGTCAGGTTGTAGCCGGACCCGGAGGCCGTGGTGCCGAGGTTCACCGTGCCGCTGTACTGGCTGGTGCCGGACCCGGTCTCGATGCCCTCGTACGAGTAGAGCTCCTTGCCGGTGGTGGCGTCCGTGATGACGTGACGCTCGCTGGGCGTCCCGTCGTGCTGGGTGCCCTTGACCACGTTCTCGTAGGCGAGCGTGGGCTTGCCGGTGGCGGCCCAGATCACCTTCCGGCCACTGGACTTGGCGCTGGTCCCGGTGTCCGTCGATGCCACGGTTATCTGGGCGCTCGTGGCCTTGGAGACCCCCTTGAGGGAGCCGTCCTTACGGGTGTGGGTGACGAGGTCGCCGCCGAGGACAGGCAGTCCGTCGTAGGTGCGCTCGTATCGGGTGTGAACCGTGCCGTCGGCGTCCTTGATCACATCGCGGACGACGAGCTTTTCCTTGCCGCCGAGCTTGATCTTCGCGGCGGTCGAGGCAGCCCCGGCCTGGGCCTCCTTGAGGGCCGAGACCCGCTGGGACGCGCTGAGAGGCAGGGCGGTGGCCCCGGACGCGCGGTCCTGGGCCGCGCCGGCCGGACCTGCTTGTACGCCGACGACGACCATGGCGGCGGTAGCGGCAAGAGCGGCGGCACGCAGAGTGGTTCTCACTCGTTCTCCTTCACTCGATCCATCAGCTCCGTGAGGGGGCTGCGGTGAGAGTGGCACCGCCGCGCCCTGATTGGCAGGGGCGCGTCAAGAATTTGACCGGATCTTGTCGGTCTGTGAAGGAGCGTCATCCGATATGCGGCATAAGGTCATCGGCGCCTTGGCGGTGGCCGACGGCAGGCGGACGAACGGGAGCCCCTGGCCGAAAACAATCGGCCGGGGGCTCCCGTTGTTCGGGCCTTCAGGCCCCTGGGCTCTGCGTCAGAGGTTGACGCCGAAGTCCTGCGCGATGCCGCGCAGGCCCGAGGCGTAACCCTGACCCACCGCGCGGAACTTCCACTCCGCGCCGTTGCGGTACAGCTCGCCGAAGACCATCGCGGTCTCGGTGGCGGCGTCCTCACTCAGGTCGTAGCGGGCGATCTCGGCGCCGCCGGCCTGGTTGAGGATGCGGATGAACGCGTTGCGCACCTGGCCGAAGTTCTGGCTGCGCGTCTCGGCGTCGTAGATGGAGACCGGGAAGACGATCTTGTCGACATCGGCAGTGAGGCCCGCCAGGTTGACGTTGATCTGCTCGTCGTCGCCTTCGCCCTGGCCCGTGACGTTGTCACCGGTGTGGACGATGGTCTGGTCCGGCGTCGACTTGTTGTTGAAGAAGACGAAGTGGCCGTCGGAGACGACCTTCCCCGCCGCGTTCACCGCGATCGCCGAGGCGTCGAGGTCGAAGTCGGTGCCGGTGGTGGTACGGACGTCCCAGCCGAGGCCGACCGTGACGGCGGTCAGGCCCGGGGCCTCCTTGGTGAGCGAGACGTTGCCGCCCTTGGACAGGCTTACTGCCATGGGAAGTCCCTTTCATCGTCGTGTGCGGGCTTCATGCGTTCACGAAGCTACCGTCACCCGTCATAACGCAGCCGGAGGACCGAGAGGTTCCTGGTCTCTTTGCTTTCTTTACCCAATTCGCAGCCGAGCAGACGGTCGGGTGCGGCAAAAGGAGGTGACGAACGGGTCCCCGGCCAGGGAACATGGGTGTCATGTCCGGGCCCTATGTCATCCGCGGTTCGGTCTCCCTGCCGGAGGCCGAACTCATGTGGCGTTTCTCGCGGTCCTCCGGGCCCGGCGGTCAGCACGTCAACACCAGCGACTCCCAGGTGGAGCTGCGCTTCGACCTCGCGGCGACCGAGTCGCTTCCCGAGGTGTGGAAGGAGCGGGCGCTCCAGCGGCTGGAGAGCCGGCTGGTGGGCGGCGTGGTCGCCGTACGGGCGTCGGAGCACCGCTCCCAGTGGCGCAACCGCGAGACCGCACTCGTCCGCCTCGCCGCCCTGCTGGCCGAAGCCACCGCGCCGCCCCCCAAGCCGCGCCGCAAGACCAGGATCCCGCGCGGGATCAACGAGCGGCGGCTGCGCGAGAAGAAGCAGCGCGGCGACACGAAGCGCGGCCGCTCCGGCCGCGACTGGTAGGCGGCGTCCGCGGCCGCTCCGGCGGTGGCGGTCGGACCGCACTCGCGATCCGTTCCGGCCCCGGCCGGTGGGCGCCGGTGACTCCGGGTCAGCTCAGCTGCCGGTAGTGCCCCCGGAAGTACGTCAGCGGCCCGCCGTCCGCGCTCGGCAGCGCTGCACTCATCACCCGCCCGATCACCAGCGTGTGGTCGCCCGCGAGCACCCGCTGCTCCGTGCGGCACTCCAGAGTGGCGAGGGCGCCGCCGATCAGGGGTGCGCCGGACACCTCACCCCGTACATAGGGGATGTCGTCGAACAGCAGCCGATCGCTGATCCGGCCCTTCATCGCGAACCGTCCCGCGATGTGCCGCTGGCTCCCCGCGAGCACGGAGACCGCCCACAACGGCTGCTCGTCCAGCAGGTCGTCCATCCGGGAGCCGTTGCGCAGGCTCACCAGGACCAGGGGCGGGTCCAGTGACACGGACATAAAAGCGGTTGCCGTCATCCCCACGTCCTCGCCGCGCCCGTTCGCGTCGAGCGGCGGCTCCTCGGCGGTGATCAGGACCACGCCTGCGGCCAGCCGGGCGAGGGCGCCGCGGAACTCCTCATTGCTCACCCCTTCAGCATGGGGGATGGGCTCGGATCGCGGGGTGGGGGGTTCCGTCTGCAATGTGGGGGGTTTTGTCTGCAACATATGCGCACGCTAGCCATTGCCCGCGCGCGGTCGCATCGGGCCAGGGGACCAGCCGGGTCCTAGGACTCCCGCCCCATGAAGTCTCCCGCCACGGCACAATGCGACGAGTGCGACGCGGCGCAACGTCGCAGATTTGCGTTCAAGAAAAGGAAGGACCTCTTCCGGAGGTCACTCGGTACCCTTCATCATCCGTTGTGACTTGAGTCACAGAGAGCAATATTTGTTGACCCTGTGTACCGGGTGCACAGCTCACTGTGATTCAGTGGCGGTGACACTGCGAACACGTACGTCGATATGAAACCTGGAGTGCTGTCGAGGTCTCGGGGAGTGCGAGCAATGGAGGCCGAGTCGGAGCCGTACGTTCGTCTAGCGACGATGCGGCAGCTGCATCAGGCCGTCGCCGATCTCAACACGGCGCGGAGCCTGGCCGACACACTGCAGACCGTGGCCGACGGAATCGTCGCCGGTCTCGGGTACGAGCTGGCCTGCGTCAACCTCGTCCGCCCCGACGGCGACCTCGTCGTCGCCGCGTTCGCGGGCAACTCCGCCGCCGAAGCGCTGATCACCGGCCGCGTCGGCTCGCGCACCTCCTGGGAGCGCAGGCTCTCCATGGGTGAGTGCTGGGACGATCTCTGTTTCATACCGCACACCGACGGCTGGGTCCTCCTCGACGACGACGTACCGCAGTGGCACACCGAGGGTCCCGAGCCCCGCTTCGAGGACGAGTGGCATCCGCAGGACCGGCTCTACGCCCCTATGTACGCGTCCGGCGGCGGCCGGGACCTTCTCGGCGTCATATCCGTCGACCGCCCGCGCAACGGCCGCCGCCCCGGCGCCTGGGGTCGCGAGGCCCTCCGGATGTACGCGTCCCAGTCGACCATTGCGATCAGCAACGCCCGGCTCAGAGCAAACATGCAGCGTGCCCTGGTCCGGCTCGAACGGGAGCAGCAGGCACTGCGGGCCAGCGAGGAATCCTTCCGCCAGGCCTTCGAGTACGCCCCCAGCGGTATGGCCATCGCCGAGATGGGCGGCGACCAGCACGGCCGGCTGCTGCGCACCAACGACGCACTGTGCCGGCTCCTCGGCCGCCCCGCCTCCGTCCTGCGCCGCTACTCCTTCGCCGACCTCGTGCACCCCGAGGACGTCGGCACCCTGCTGCGTACGTCCGCCGAGGGCGGCCGCGCCGAGCTGCGGCTCGGGCGCCGGGACGGCACCTACCTCTGGGTCTCGCTGCGCAACTCCGTCGTCGCGGACACCACCGACGGCCCCCGCTTCCTCCTCACCCATGTGGAGGACATCGAGGAGCGCAAGCGCCACGAGCTGCACCTCGCGCACCGCGCCTCGCACGACGCGCTCACCGGCCTGCCCAACAGCGCCGAGCTGCGCGCCCGGCTCGGCGCCCGGCTCTGCGAGCGCCCGCACTCGGCGGCGACCACCGCCGTGGATTCGCTGGACGCGGCGTACGGCGACGTCGAAGACATGGACGCCCGGACGCACGGCTTCCGGGCCGACGGCTTCGAGGCGGACGCGGTGGCGGGCGGCGGCCCGTACGACCACCATGTGCACGCGGTGGCGCCCGACAGCGAGCAGGACGACGGGACGAAGGGGCTCGCGGTCCTCTTCTGCGACCTCGACGGCTTCAAGTCCATCAACGACCGCTTCGGGCACCACACCGGCGATGCCGTCCTGATCGAGGTCGCCCGGCGGCTCACCACCTGTGTGCGCGACGGCGACACCGTCGCCCGGCTCGGGGGTGACGAATTCGTCGTCCTCGCGGACGGGCTCGGTGCCGCGGACGCCGCAGACCTGGCCGTACGATTGCGCAACGCCATCATTCCCCCCATTCGGGTGGATGGCCGTGCGGTGCGGGTCGGGGCGAGTTTCGGGATCGGCTGGGCCGGCTGCGGCATGACCGCCGAAGAGGTGCTGCGCTCCGCCGACCAGCGGATGTATGTGGAGAAGCGGTCGCGGTCGAAGGTTCACCGCAGGGCCGGCTGACGTTCACGGCAGGTCCGTGCTGGTAGCCACCCCGGTTCCGGCACGGCACCCCGAAGGCCGACGGCAATTCTTGGTGTGCTCCGTTCGAGGTAGGCTCGGCCGGTCGGCGACGGCTGGCGATATTCGGCGACGGCTGGCGACATGGTGAGGAGTGACCCAGGGATGACGGCCGGGAACAACGGCGCAAGCACACCCGAGGACGACGATCCGTTCGGCTACCTGTACGAGGACGGGCAGGCGTCCGGCGCCCAGTCGCCACGGCAGGGCGGCTACGGCTATCCGGGTCCTGCCTCGCAGCCCGGCGTGCCCAGAACCTCGTACAACCAGGTGCGGACGGTCGGCGAGCGCCAGTACGGGCAGCAGGTGCCGCAGCAGCCGTACGGCGGGCCGCAGCAGGCGCAGTACGGCGGGCCGAACGCCCAGTACGCCGCCCCGGAGACGTATCCCGGCGGCGGCCCCACCGCGCACGTCCCGGTGCAGGGCGGCCGCGGCCGCAGCGGCGGTCCCGGGGGCGGCGGTCCGAACACCAAGGGTCTGCTGATCGGTGCGATCGCGGTCGTCGCGGTCGTCCTCGTCGGCATCGGCGTCGCGATGATCACGAACAACGGCAAGGACAGCAACAAGAAGGACGAGGCTGCCACCTCGTCCGGTCCCGCCGGTCAGGTCGAGGAGTCCCCGAAGCCGAAGCAGTCCGAGACATCCTCCGAGGCCCCGGCGGAGCTGCCGAAGCAGGACGCCGCGACGCTGAAGCTCGGCGGCACGGCCACGCTCGACAACTCGGTCCAGGGCGCGAAGAGCGCGAACGGCCAGTACATCAATCTGAACGAGGTCGGCAGGTCCGCGACCTGGTCGGTCGACGTGCCGGAGGCCGGCGAGTACACGCTCTACGTGACGTACGGCGTGCCGGGCAAGGACGCCAAGACCTCGCTCACCGTCAACTCGGAGAGCCCCCGGGACATCAACATGAAGAACTACGCGCATGCCCCGGAGGGCGACCTGTCGAAGGGCTGGACGTACACCTTCGCCTACGTCAACCTCAACAAGGGCTCGAACACGCTGATGATCTCGTGCAACGAGGGCGACCAGTGCGACGCCAACCTGGACCAGCTGTCGCTGAAGGTCGGCCACCAGCAACACTGAACCCCGAACGCGGTCCGGCCCCACCACCCGACGAGGGCGGTGGGGCCGGTTTCGTCCGTGCCCGACAGGCTCTCAGCCCATCAGGCTCAGGAACCCCGCCACCGTCGTGGCCATCGCCTCACGGCCCGGGACGATGTACTTGCGCGGGTCGACGCCCGTCGGGTTCTCGGCCAGGTACGCGCGCACCGCGCCGGTGAACGCCGTGTTCAGCGCCGTACCCACGTTGATCTTGCGCATGCCGGAGGCGGCCGCCTGGCGGATCTCCTCGTCCGGGACGCCGCTGGAGCCGTGCAGCACCAGCGGGACCGGGACCGCGTCGCGCAGCCGGCCGATCAGGGCGTGGTCCAGGGCGGCGGTGCGCTCCGTCATCGCGTGCGAGGAGCCGACCGCGACGGCCAGCGCGTCGACGCCGGTCGCCGCGACGTAGGCGGCGGCCTCGGCCGGGTCGGTCCGGACGCCGGGGGCGTGGGCGTCGAGCGGGGCCTCGCCCTCCTTGCCGCCGACCTTGTCTGTGTCCTTCCCGCCCACCCGGCCCAGCTCTGCCTCGATCCAGATCCCGCGCTCGTGGCCCCAGGCGACCGCGTCGGCCGTGGCCCGTACGTTCTCCGCGTAGGTCAGCTTCGAGGCGTCGAACATCACCGAGCCGAAGCCCTCGTCGTGCGCCTGGTGCAGCAGTTCCACGGACTCGACGTGGTCGAGGTGGAGCGCGAGCGGCGCGTGGGAGGCGCGGGCGACGGCGGCGGTCGCGGCGGCGATGGCGGAGAGCCGGCCGCCGTGGAACTTCACGGCGTTCTCGGAGATCTGCAGGATGACGGGCGCCCCGGCGCGTTCCGCGCCCGCGGCGATGGCCTCCGCGTGCTCCAGTGTGATGACGTTGAAGGCGGCGACTGAGCGTCCGTCGGCCTGGGCGGCCGAGACGAGTTCACCGGTGCTGACGAGCGGCATGATGCCCCCTGAGACTTCGTGTGGTGCGGGATGATCCGGGACGGTGCCGGGCGCGCGATGCGAGCTGGTTCCGCCCCGTTCAGACCGTCGGTGCGTGTTCCTCGATGCCGACGCGCGGCAGCAGCTCCTCGTACGCCGCCCGGTCGAACTCCCCGGCCGCCGGCGCCAGCACTGTCGCCGTCGACAGTGCCACCGCCCTGCGCAGCCGGTCCGGCCAGCTCAGCCCCTCGACGAGACCGGACAGCAGCCCGGCCACCGCGGAGTCGCCCGCTCCGGTGGGGTTGCCCGCGACCCGGTCCGGCGGCGCCGCCCGCCAGGTGCCCTCGGGTGTGACGGCGAGCATGCCGTCCGCGCCGAGTGAGGCGATTACGCCGTGCGCGCCCCGGCGGCGGGCGTCATGGGTGGCGCGCAGCGGGTCGCGGGAACCGGTGAGCTGGGCGAGCTCGTCGGCGTTCGGCTTGATCAGGTCGGGGCGGGCGGCTATGCCCCGGCGCAGCGGTTCGCCGCTGGTGTCGAGGAGCACGGGGACCTCGGCGGCGCGGGCGATGCGGACCAGTTCGGCGTAGGCGCCGACGTGGATGCCGGGCGGCAGGCTGCCGCAGAGTGCGACCGCGTCCGCGCCGGCGAGGAGCTTCTCGTACGTGGCGAGGAAGGTGGTCCACTCGTCGGCGCTGACGAGTGGGCCGGGTTCGTTGAGCTGGGTGGTGTCGCCGGTGGACGCGTCGACGACCGCGATGGTGCGGCGGGTGTTCCCGGCGACGGGAACGAGTGCGTCGCGCGGCGGGAGGTCTGCCAGGAGCTCGCGGAGTACGGCTCCGGTGGCGCCTCCGGCGAAGCCGGTGACCACGGTCTCGTGGCCGAGTGCGGAGAGCACCCGGGCAACGTTGAGTCCTTTGCCGCCGGGGCGTTCGGATATGTCACCGACGCGGTGGCTGGTGTGCGGAACCAGCGCCGGTACGCCGTACGTCAGGTCGAGCGCCGTGTTCAGCGTGACCGTGAGGATCACCTCGGTCACCCCTTCGATCCGTGCCGGAGCGCGGATCCCTTGCCAGAACGCGCCTTCCCTGCTGTTTACGAAGCGATCATGCCAAAGAGAAAGCGGTCGGCCCAGACCTCCGGGCCAACCGCTGTCTCTTCGTTACGTATTCGGCCGTCTGTCAAGAATGGCTGAAATCACCCGAGTTCGGGCTCAATAACCCATTCGCCCTTGCGCATGACGCCCTTGAGCGCGAAGTCCGCGTCCAGGACCACCAGGTCCGCGTCCTTGCCCGGGTCGAGCGAGCCGACCTTGTCGTACACGCCGAGCAGCCGTGCCGGGTTGGCGGAGATGGACCGCACGACGTCCTCGACCGGGATCCGGTCGAGCGTGACGGCCCGGCGGAACGCGGTGTCCAGGGTGAGCGTGGAACCCGCGATCGAGTTGCCCTCGACGAGCCGGGCGACGCCGTCCTTGACCTCGACGGCGAGCGGACCCAGCTGGTACTGGCCGTCACCGAACCCGGCGGCGTCCATCGCGTCCGTGATCAGCGCGACGCGGGCGGCGCCCGCGTGGTGGTACGCCAGCCCCAGGGCGGCCGGGTGCAGATGCGTACCGTCGTTGATCAGCTCGACGGTGATCCGCTCGTCCTCCAGGAGGGCGGCGATCGGACCGGGATCGCGGTGGGCGAACGGCGGCATCGCGTTGAACAGGTGGGTGGCGACGGTGGCGCCCGCGTCGATCGCCTCGAGGGTCTGCTCGTACGTCGCGTCGGTGTGCCCGATCGCGGCGATCACGCCGTGCTCGGCGAGCAGCCGCACCGACTCGATGCCGCCCGGCAGTTCGGTGGCGAGCGTGAACATCTTCGCGGTGCCGCGCGCCGCGTCCATCAGCTTGCGGACCTCGGCCGGGTCCGGGTGGCGCAGCAGCGTCTCGCTGTGCGCGCCCTTGCGGCACGGCGAGATGAACGGGCCCTCGAAGTGGATCCCGGCCAGGTCGCCCTGCTCGACCAGCTCGGAGAGGATGCCGGCCCGCTCGGCGAGGAAGTCCATCTCGCCGGTGACGGTGGAGGCGACCAGGGTGGTGGTGCCGTGCTCGCGGTGGGTGCGGACGCCGGTGAGGACCTCGTCCACGGTGCCGGAGGTGAAGGACGCGCCGCCACCGCCGTGGTTGTGCATGTCGACGAAGCCGGGGACGACCCAGTGGCCGGTCAGATCGATGGTCCGGGCACCCTCCGCCGGACTCCCGGTGATCCGAGTGCCCTCGACGGTCACCCGGCCGTTCTCGACGGTGCCGGTGGGAAGGACCACCCGGGCCCCGGCGAGAACCGTGCTGTCTGCGCGTCCGGCCATCAGGCGGATACCTCCGTGGAGAGAAGATCCCAGGCGAGCAGCCCTGCACCCAGGCATCCGGCGGTGTCCCCGAGGGCCGCCGGGACGATGTCGGGCAGCTTCTGGAACGTGACACGTTCCTCGACGGCCGCACGGAGTGGTACGAACAAGGTTTCCCCTGCTTCGGCGAGGCCGCCACCGATGATGAGCGCGCGGGGGTCCAGCAGGGTCAGCGCGGTGACCAGCCCGGCGGCGAGCGCGTCGACCGCGTCCTGCCATACCCGTACGGCCGCGGGGTCACCCGATTCGACGGCCTTCGCGCAGTCCGCGGCGTCGGCCTCCGGGTCCCCCGACGCGGCGGCCCAGGCGCGGCTGACCGCGGAGGCGGACGCGAGGGCCTCCAGGCAGCCGCGCTGTCCGCACCCGCAGTCCGGCCCGTCCGGCCGGACCACGATGTGCCCGATCTCGCCGGCGTACCCGTGCGCGCCCGCCTCGATGGTGCCGGTGATACCGATGGCCCCGGCGATGCCGGTTCCGAGCGGGACGAACAGGAAGCGGTCGGCGCCCTTGCCTGCGCCGATCCTGCCCTCGGCGAGGCCGCCGGTCCTGACGTCGTGGCCGAGCGCGACGGGTACGCCGCCGAGCCGTTCGCCGAGCAGGGTGCGCATGGGGACGTCGCGCCAGCCCAGGTTCGAGGCGTAGACGGCGATCCCGTTCTCCGCGTCGATGATGCCGGGCACGGCGACACCGGCCGCGACGGCGCTCTCGCCGAAGTGTTGCTCCCCGTGGGCGCGCAGTTCCGCGGCAAAGGCGAGGATCGACTCCACGACGGCGTCGGGTCCGCGCTCCCTGCCGGTTGCGCGCCGAGCCTCGTGCAGCAGGGTGCCGTCGGCCCCGACCAGTGCGGCCTTCATTCCGGTGCCGCCCACATCGAGGGCGATGACGTGTTTCACGGGAGACAGTTTCGCCCGAGGACCCCCAATAGGTCTAGTCCACTTCTGCTGTTTGTTGAGGATCCATACAAAAGGGTGGCAAAGCCCCGGACCGCGCCCCGGACCGCGCCTTCGACCAGGCCTTCTGCCGAGCTCAGCAAGCCACGTTTCGCCGTCTCGACAGGGCGTTCGCCGTCGAAGGCGGAGTACCCGGAGGAGCGGGTGGCCGGGTAGCGGGTTCGGGGCGGGCGATAGGTTGGCTCATATGACCGCCCCCGACGACGGCTCCGCCGAAGCGGAGCCCCCTGCCGACAGCCCCGCCGACCACCCTGGCACCGGGCTCTCCGACCGGGAGCGTGCGGTTCTGGCCGTGGAACGGAGCTCGTGGCCCGGCCCGGGGGCGAAGGAGCGGGAGATCCGGGAGGGCCTGGGCATCTCGCCGACGCGTTACTACCAACTGCTCAACGCGCTCCTGGACGACCGGCGGGCGCTGGAGGAGGACCCGGTGACGGTGAACCGGCTGCGACGGATCCGGGAGGCTCGGCGGGGGCGTCGCTGAACCGGCACTAGTAGGGCTTTGTTAGGTACCCCGATTGATCATCTCCAGATAGGTTGTGATGTTCTTTCAGGTGTGACACCCGAGGAGATGGAGAAGGTCCGCGCACGCTTGGAGGCGTTCGCGGAGGAGATGCTCGGTTCTCTGGCCCGGCGGGATCAGCGGGCCAAGGGCGAGCTGTACCTGCGCGGGCTGATGCTGGACGGCAAGCGCAAGTCGATGCAGCCGATGGCCGAGCGCCTGGGCGTGGACCACCAGCAGCTCCAGCAGTTCGTGTCCTCCTCGACCTGGGACTGGGCCAAGGTCCGTGAGCGGCTGGCCCGTTGGGGCGCGACGAATATCGCGCCGCAGGCGTACGCCATCGACGATGTGGGCTTTCCCAAGGACGGCTATGACTCACCGGGGGTGGCGCGGATGTACTGCGGTGCGCTGGGAAAGCGCGGCAACTGCCAGATCGGCGTCAGCGTCAACCTGGTCAGCGACCATGCCTCCTCGGCCGTCGACTGGCGCCTGTTCCTGCCCGAAAGCTGGGACGACACCAAGAACACCGGCGATGCGCTGCTGACCGGGGCGATCCAGCGCCGACGCGCCAAGGCGGACATCCCCGACAGCGAGCGGCACAAGGAGAAGTGGCGCCTGGCCCTGGACATGCTCGACGAGGTCCGAGGGGACTGGGAACTGCCCGGCCTGCCGGTGGTCGCCGACGCCGGATACGGCGACGCGACCGGCTTCCGCGAGGGCCTGACCGAGCGCGACCTGGCGTACGCCGTCGCGGTCAAGGGCACCACCACCGCCTACCCGGGCGACGCCGTCCCCGAGCGCCCGCCCTACAGCGGCCAGGGCCGCCGGCCCGGACCGGCCTACCCCGGCCAGCACAGCACTCTGCGCCAACTCGCCCTGGACGCAGGGCGATCGGCGGCACGAACCGTGACCTGGCGCCAGGGCAGCAAGGCCACGAAACACAACCCCCGTGCCGAGATGCGCTCGCGGTTCCTGGCGCTGCGGGTCCGACCCGCAAACCGGACGATCCGCCGCGCCGCCGACGGCTCCCTGCCCGAGTGCTGGCTGCTGGCCGAATGGCCGCCCGGCGCCGCCGAGCCCACCGACTACTGGCTCTCCACCCTGCCTGCCGACACCCCGCTGCGCGAACTCGTCCGCATCGCCAAGATCCGCTGGCGCGTTGAA
>NZ_JBEZKL010000071.1:0-38039 GCF_040704695.1 Streptomyces sp. NPDC048411 | reverse complement strand
GCGTTCGCGCATGATGCGGGCGATGCGCTTGCGGTTCACCCGCTGCCCCAGGCGCCGCAGTTCGGCGTGGATGCGCGGGACGCCATAGGTCTTTCAGGAGGCGATGTGCAGCACGGTGATCTCGTGCGCGAGCGCGTCGTCGGCCGCCTGGCGCTTGCGGCGGGCGGCCTCGCCATCGCGCCAGGCGTAGTAGGAGGAGCGGGCCACGTGCAGCACCCGGCACAGCAGAACGATCGGGTAGTTCGCCTTCTCCGCATGGATGAACCGGCACAACTCGCTCACCGGTCGTTCTCCTTCACGAAGAAGGCGGTCGCTTTTTTCAGGATCTCGATCGTCTGCTGCTGTTCACGGTTCTCCTTGCGCAGCCGCTTGAGCTCCTCGCGCTCGGCGCTGGTCAGCTCGCCGGGGGCGCCCTCTCCCCGGTCTGCCTTGGCGTTGCGGTACCAGCCGCGCAGGGACTCGGAGCTGATGCCGAGTTCCCGGGTGACGGCGGTGACCGTCTTGCCCGAGGAGTCGACGAGCGCGATCGCGTCCCGCTTGAACTCCTCGGTGTACCGCTTCGTGTACTTGCTTCCCACCTGGTGCTACTTCCTCTGGAACCCCAGGTCCCAGTCTCCAGGTGTCCACGATCAAGGGGAAGCTTCAATGTCGACTTCACCCCGCTGCGCGAGCAGGACCTGACCGCCGCCGGCCTCGGCCAGGCCGCCCGAAGCAGGCCCGACTGGTGACCTGCGTTCAGCGGCGCAGGACGCTGACGACGCGTTCCCTTCCCAGGATCGGGGCGTCCTTGCATCCTTCGGGAGTGATGAGGTAGGGGCCGACCCACTTGCGGGAGTAGCCCGTCGGGTCGTCCTGGTCAGGATAGGTGCGGCGGTGCGGTCGTACGAACCACTGGTGGCGGTAGATGCGGCCGGCAGTGTCGCGGGCGCCGCGGTCGTCGTCGGAGGCGGGCCGGATGGACTGGCGGAGCGTGATGTAGCGGACCGGGGCATCGGGGTGCTCGGCACCGGCCCGGCGCAGGCGTTTGCGGGCAGTGGCGTCGGGCCGTACTTGTTCGGACTGCCACAGGGCACGGCGGGTGTCGGCGGGCTGCCGGATCAGTAGCAGGGTGCCCAGGAGGATCCGGATGGTCCGGAGCTGGTCCTCATTGAGCAGTGTGCATCGTGAAAAGTGCAGGTCGGGCCAGCTGGTGCGCGGGGTCGGGGGTGCTCGGGCTGGTCGGCGGTGGGTGAGGACTGGGCTTGAGGTGGGGTGCGCGGGGAAGCTGGAGCCGCTTCGGGCGAAGATGACCAAGTTCGCCGATCGTGGCGGGCTGCACAAGCGGCCTGATGGGAAGTTCACCGCACGCCAGATCGCCCGAAGGGGTGGCGGAATGGTGCTGCTGGACGGCTCGGTGCTCCGCACCCGGCGGCGCACCGGGGCCGAGAACCGCAAAAGCCACTTGGGCAAGAACGAATGCCACTCATTGGCCGAAGAACCCGAATGCTGCCCGAATGCCCTCGTTCAATCGCCGTGTTGACAACAGTGGATGACCAGCGGTAGTGGTGTTCCAGTCCTGTTCGGTCGAAGGAGATGGTCCATGGCAGCCGCGACACGATCAGTCGGGGGCGAGGGGTGACGGATTCCGGTGTGGATTTAGAGCCCGGTGGCACGGATGATCTCGGGAAGGCCCTGGCGGTCTTCACGAGCGTGCGGCCGCGCCTGTTCGGGATCGCGTATCGCATGTTGAGCAGCGCCACCGAAGCCGAGGACCTGGTGCAGGAGGTCTGGCTGCGGTGGCAGATGTACGACCGCAGCACGGTACTCAATCCGGGCGCGTTCCTGGCGACGACGACGACCCGGCTGGCCGTCAACGCACTCCAGTCCGCGCGGGTGCGGCGGGAGACGTACGTGGGGCCGTGGTTGCCGGAACCCGTCGACACGAGCGCGGACCCTTACCTGGGCGCCGAGCGCGGTGAGGCCCTGGAGTTCGCGGCGCTGATGTTGATGGAGAAGCTCACCCCCAACGAACGAGCCGCCTACGTGCTGCGAGAGGCGTTCGACTACGGCTACGGGAAGATCGCCGAGGTTCTGCAGGCGACCGAGCCCGCGGTGCGTCAGCTGGTCAGCCGGGCCCGCAGACACATGACGGGCGAACGGCGCAAGACCGTGCCCGCCGCCGCACAGCGGCAGCTGCTGACCGCGTTCCTCACGGCCGCCCGCTCCGGAGACACGACCGCGCTGGAGCAGCTCTTCGCAGCGGACGTGGCCAGCCTGTCCGACGGCAACGGCAGGCTGGGGGTCGCCCGTCGGCCGATCGTGGGCGTGCCGCAGGTGACACAGTTCATGAACGCGATCTCCGACTGGTTCTGGGACGGCCTCGACGTGCGGTGGGCGAGCACGAACGGGCAGACGTCCGCTGTGCTGCTGCGCAACGGCGCCGAGTTCGGGGTACTCACGGTCAGCGCCACCGCCGAGGGCATCGACCGGGTGATGTGGATGTTCAACCCCGAGAAGATCGCGACGGTGTCCGAACTGGCTGAGTCGCCGACGTCACAGACCGACGGGGTGCCTGGTCACAGGCGCGGGATACGAAAGAACTGAGGATGCCCAGCCGGCTTGAGGACGTCGTACACGGGCTTGCCGAGGCGGGCTTGCGAGGCGACGTCGCCGCTGTCCGGGCCGCGCTGGATGCCGATGTCGTCGCCGTGTGTGACAGCGGCGGCATCGTACCCGCCGCGACGGGTACCGTTCACGGCGCCGAGGACGTCGCCGACCTGGTCGCCGTCCTGCTGGGCGGGTTGGGCACCGAGGTGATCGTCGAGTCCGTCAACGGACGTGCCGGCCTGGCCGTGCGCCAGGGACCCCTTGCCATCGCGGTGATCGGCGTCGGGGAGGCCGGGGCCAGGGTCACCAACCTGTGGATCGTGCTCAACCCGGCCAAACTGAACGACTGGCACAGGCCGCCGGCAGACCGTTGACGGGCCCGCGCGGCATCTGCCGCGCGGGCCCGTCGGGTCAGCGCGCGAGCCAGTCCGGATAGGCCGTCTTGGCGATGACGGCGCCGTCCTCGGCGATGAGGGCCTTGCCCGAGGCGGCGGCGAACATGCCGGCCGTGCTGTCCGTGACGACGGTGCGCTGGTCGCCGCGGGCGGCGAGTGTGATCTTGCCCAGTTCGTCGAGCCGGAAGACCTCGGGTCCTGCGACGTTACGGGTGCCCCGCAGCGGGGTGCCCACGCTGACGTCGGCCACGGCCCGGGCGACGTCAGCCGAGGCCATGGGCTGGACGAGCGTGGCGGGCAGGCGGACGGTGTGCTCGTCGGAGGTCCAGGACAGCACCGAGTCCATGAACTCGAAGAACTGCGTGGCGCGGACGATCGAGTACGGCACGGGGCCGGCCTTGAGGATGTTCTCCTGCAGCACCTTGGCACGGTAGTAGACCAGGTCCGGCACCAGGTCGGCGCCCACGATCGAGAGGATGACCGCGTGGCCGACGCCGGCCGCCTCGGCGGCCGCCAACAGGGTGTCCATGGTCTGCTGGAAGAACGCGGGGGAGGCTTCGTCGAAGGTCGGCGAGTTCGTCAGGTTGACGACGACGTCGGCGCCCTCCAGCGCCTCCGCCAGGCCCTGCCCGCTGAGCAGGTCCAGGCCAGAGGACGGGGAATGCGGCACCGCCTCGTGCCCGTTCGCGTTGAGGATGGTGACGACCTGCGATCCGATGAGACCGGTCCCACCGATGACAGCAATCTTCATTTCTTCGCCCTTTCTTGCCGGATTCCGTGAGGAACGCGTTCACGAGCCAAGACCGACCGGCCCCGCGGGTTGTGACACAAAGAATTTCCCGCGGGAAACGGCCCCTAGACTCCGACGAACGTGACGGTCTCGTCGAGCGGTGCCCGGCCGGTACGAGGACGGCTCACCGCGACATCCTCGAACCCGATCGACATTCCGCAGAAGAGAATCAGTTCGTCCGGGGGCGAAAGGATCTCGCCGACGGTCCGGTGAAACTTCGCCCACGCCATCTGCGGGCAGCTGTTCAGCCCCTCGGCGCGCAGCAGCAGCATCACGCTCTGCAGGTACATGCCGAGGTCGGACCATTGCGGCCGCCCCATGCCGCGGTCGATGTAGCAGAACAGCGCGGCGGGTGCGCCGAAACAGTTCCAGTTCTCGGCGGCGGCCCTCTGACGCGCCTCTATGTCCTCGCGCGGGATGCCGAGTGCGCCGTAGCGCTGCTCGCCGAAAGCGGATCGGCGCTCGCGGTACGGGGATTTCAGCGCGGGCGGGTACATCTCGTACTCCGGCTCGTCCCAGGGGTCGCCCGCGGCGAGGCGCTCGCCCGCGCGCTTCTTGAGCTCCGCCAGCGGGGCGCCGGTCACCACGTAGGCCTGCCACGGCTGGATGTTCGACCCGGACGGCGCCCAGGCCGCCGCCGACAGCACCCGCTTCAGCACCTCCCTCGGAACGGGCCGGTCGGTGAATCCGCGAACCGCCTGTCGGCTCGTGACCGCTTCGTAGACGTCCACAATCTCCTGCCTTCCGAGCTGATCGAGACGTGGCGGGTCAGTGGTCCCAGACGGTCGGCACGAAACGGAAGGCGTCACCGGCGGCCGCCACGTGGCAGAGGGACGGGAACGGCACGTGAGTCGCGAGCAGTCGCTCGCCGCTCGCCGCCATCTCCGTCAGGAGACGAACCCGGACGCGGGCCGATTCCTCCGGGTCGTGTTCGAAGCCGTTGTACCAACCGGGCCGGTCGAACCCGCACTGGAACACGGCGTCGCCGACGAATGTGAGGCGGTCGCCGCCGGACTCCAGGCGGACGATGCTGTGACCGGGCGTGTGACCGCCGGTGCGCACGATCGTCACTCCCGGCGCCACCTCGTGCTCCTTCTCGAACGGCTTCAACTGGCTGCGGTACACGTCCAGGAACTTCGAGGCGGACGCACGGAGCACCGCCGGCACCGCTTCCGGCATGGCGGTCCGGGAGAAGTCAGGCGCCTCCCAGAACTCCGCCTCGGCGGACGCCAGATGGACCCGCAGGTCCGTGCGCAGCCGGCCCCTGAACCCTTCGACGAGCAGCCCGCCGATGTGGTCCATGTGGAGGTGGGTGAGCACCACGTCGGTCACGGACCCGGGGTCGATGCCGGCCGCGTCCAGTCGCCTGGCCAGCTGGCCGACCCGCGGGTGGCTCGGGAACTCCGCGCCGAGGCCGGAATCGACGAGGACGGTCCGGCCACCGCTGCGCACGACGGCCACGTTGATCGGGTAGACGAGCATCTCCGGCAGGAAGTTCTCACCGAGCCAGGCGGACAGGTCCGCCTGGGCGGCGTTGGTGGCCAGCGTCTCGGCCTCGATCTGCATCGTCCCGTCGCTGATCACCGTCACGTCGATGTCGCCGACGTTCAGCGCATAGCGGGAGGGCACCAGTTCGTCGTGAACCAGTGCGCCGGGGTGTGCGAGCTTCATGGCGTTCTCCTCGTGAAGAGCGTCGACCGAAGACATCGACGGCGTCATGGGGTACGCCGTCCGGTCATTCCCTATGACAGGACGGCACCGCAGTCTGTGACAACCGCTCTGCCCCCTCGCCTCCGCCCCGCCTGGCCTAGCACGTCAAGGGGGTGACCCAAGCGATAGCGAGCGGCCTCCGTGCAGACCAGGGGACCAGAAGCCCCGAACGAACCTCACTACTGACGAAGAACCGTTCCGCACCCCGCACTGCCGACTGCATCAGGGACGGATTGGTGAAGCCGTTGACCTGTAGCGCGCCCGAACCGTGTTTGCCGCGCACGACGTTGTCGTTGGCCCACTGAAGCAGGCCCTGGCGGACCTCGGGAACGTCACAGGCCCGCAGATGAGACGTCGCCATACCCAGTTCAACGACGGAAGGCGTCCCCGGTTCCGCCGAACGGGTCGGGCATTGATGTTTCATAGGTGGTCGCTCGTGAAACACGCGGCCGTCCGACAGTCCACCTGCGGCGATCACGTTTCATGAGTTGTTGCAAACGGCTGGACTTCTGAAACACCCTCATGAAGCGGTCCGAGGTCGTGAGCGACGACTTCAAGCGCGTGGAATCGCACGACTGCCCGATGTCCACCTGTGCCGCCCCGGCAGGCTCGCCCTGCCGCACTGGCAAGAACAAGGTGGCGATCCAGTACCACACCGCCCGCTTCCGCCTGGTGCCTCAACTCGCGAAGGCCCTCAACGTGCCGACCCCCGCCGTGCGCAAGCCCGGATCCGCCTGGGCCCAGGCCGGCGTAGCCGAGCTATACGACCGCAGCCCAGAGCGTTACGCAGAGCTACACACCACCTGGCCGTAGCTATACGAGAACAGGGCCTACTCCCTGTCGGAGGAGGGCAGCCGCCGGGCGGAGCACGGGCGCGGCAAGACCGTCTGGCTCGCAGTGGACGTCTCCGGGTCGGTGGACCGTCGAATGACCTAACCCGTCCGCAAGACACATGTCAGCTGGACAGCGGTTCGAGTGGAGTCCGTACACACCCCGCGCCGCACACGATGGCAACACTGACCGTCAACTGACTGATGTACCGGGGCGTGACGTGAGGCCAATGTAAGCACTGACGATCCGTGCGGCTTCGGGCGTGCCCGGTCCACTGATCATCATTACGTAACCTGCTTGACTGGTGACGCAATTCATGTCAGTTTCTTCTCGCACACACCGCGTGGGAAACGCCGGTGCATGTGTCACCGCTTCGGACAGGTATCTACTTCTGATAGGAAAGCCATGAGACGACGACTTCTGACCGCCGTCGCGGCCGGGGTGCCGCTGGCCGCTGCGGTGTACCTGCCGACCGCCTCGGCGGACACCGGGAGCTCCGCCTCCCAGCCGCGCACATGCTCGACCGTCACCGTGCAGGCCCCCGCGGGCACCGAGGTGGAGAGCGTGGTGTCGGTCGACCGTCCGGCGGGAACCGTCGACGTGCCGGAGATCACGCCCCTCCCCGCCGCGCACATCACCGATGTGCCGGCCTACTGCGACGTGACGGTCACGCTGACCCACCCGGGCGAGGGAGACCACGCCAAGGTGAAAGTCTGGCTGCCCCAGAACGGCTGGAACGGCCGCCTGCAGACGATCGGCGGCAGCGCCTTCGCCGCCGGCGACTACGGCACCGGCCTGGCGGACGCCGTCAAGAAGGGCTACGCCGCAGCCACCACCGACGCCGGCGTCAAGTCCTACCTCGACACCAGCTGGGCCCTGGACGCCAAGGGCCGGGTCAACACCCCGCTGCTGAAGAACTTCGCCTCCCGGTCCGAGCACGAGGCGGCGGTCGTCGCCAAGCAGGTCATCGGCGACTACTACGGCAGGACGGCCTCCTACGCGTACTTCAACGGCTGCTCCACCGGCGGCCGCCAGGGCTACGCGGAGGCCCAGCGTTACCCCGACGACTACGACGGCATCCTCGCCAACGCGCCCGCCATCAGCTGGGACGAGTTCGAGGTCGCCACCCTGTGGCCGCAGGTGGTGATGAACAACGAGAAGACCTACCCGACAGGGTGTGAGTTCGACGCCTTCAACGCCGCCGCGGTCAAGGCCTGCGACTCGCTCGACGGCGTCAAGGACGGCCTGGTCGAGAACCCGGCCCGCTGCGACTTCGACCCCCGTCAGCTGATCGGCACCACCCTTGAGTGCGAGGGCAAGCAGGTGACCATCACCGCGGCCGACGCGGCCGTGGTCCGCAAGATCTGGGACGGCCCGCGCACCACGTCGGGCAAGAAGCTGTGGTCCGGCGTCCCGATCGGCGCCGACCTGAAGTTCCCGTTCCTGGCGGGCACCCTGCCGGACGCGAACGGCGACCTCAAGGGCGCCGCGTTCCCCGTCCCCGCCTTCTGGGTCGCCTCCTGGCTGAAGAAGCAGCCCTCGTTCGACGTCTCGACGATCACCTACAGCCAGTTCACCGAGCTGTTCCGGCAGTCCCAGGCCGAGTACGACGAGGTCATCGGCACCGACGACCCCGACCTGTCCGCCTTCCGCAAGTCCGGCGGCAAGCTCCTGACCTGGCACGGCCAGCAGGACCAGCTCATCCCCACCCAGGGCACGGTGTCCTACCGCGAGCAGGTCGAGCGGAAGATGGGCGGCACCAAGCGGGTCGACGACTTCTACCGTCTCTTCCTCGCGCCGGGCACGGCCCACTGCGGCCTCAACGGGCAGACCGACGACCTCGGCGCCCTGCGCGCCTGGGTCGAGCACGGCAAGGCGCCCAGGACGCTCACCGCCACGCTGACGAACTCCTCCGGCGAACAGGTCATCCGTGACCTGTGCGCCTACCCGAAGGTGTCCCGCTACATGGGCCACGGTGACCCGGCCGTCGCCGGCAGCTTCCGCTGCGTGCCCCCGTCCCGGTACTGACCTGCCGACACATCCCCAGCTACTGAGAAGGGCCGACCGTCATGAGCACCAACACCACGACACCCGGTACGCCAGCCGCGACCGGTGAGCGTTCCTCCCTGCTGAAGCTGTACCTGTCCCGGGGTGTCCTGGCCGTGGTGTGGGCCGTGGCGTTCGCCGGAGCCCACAAGGACGTCGACGCGGTGGCGATCACCCTGCTGGTCGTCTACCCGCTGATCGACGCGGTGTCCTCGTTCCTCGACCTGCGGACCGCGCCGGACGGATCGGAGCGCCGGGTGACGCTGTTCAACGGCGTTCTGAGCACCGTCGCCGCTATCGCCGTGGGCATCGCGGGCGCCGGCGGCGAGCAGCCAGTGCTGCACGTGTTCGGAGCCTGGGCCGTGATCTCCGGCGCGGCCCAGGTGGCGGTCGGCAACCGGCGGCGCGGTCCCGAGCTGGGCAAGCAGTGGCCGATGCTGATCGCGGGCGGCCTGTCCGTCCTCGTCGGCGTCTTCTACAACATCCAGGCCGCGGGCGACGATCCGTCGCTCGACGTGCTGTCCGTCTACGCCACCGGCGGCGGCGTGTTCTTCATCGTCCAGGCCCTCCTGCTGGGCTGGAAGTCCCGCCAGCTTCGGACCCGGCCCGTCTGAGCACCCCACGCGTCACGTCCTCGGCCCGCCCCCACAAGGGGCGGGCCGAGGACTTCTTCATGGGCGAGGGCGTCAGCCGACCCAGTAGCGCACCGGCAGTGACAGCACACCGCGCATGGTCCCGGAGGGGATCCGGACGAGGGAATCGGCCGGGACGGCGCACGATTGCTGCAGCTGGGTCATACGTTCCTCCCGGTCCGCGGACTGGGGCGTCCCGGCGTACTCGGCACGGTGTGCCCGGCCAGGCCCTGCGTCCTGCGGTCCGCAGACCGGCACGGAAAGCGGGGTGGGACGGCCGCCCCCGCCTGACGCTGCACGCGAGGGCGACCGCCCGTTCCCGCCACCGTTGACCAGCCAATCAGCGCCCGGCGGCGGGAGCCTCCACTGGACACAACGGGCCGCGGGTCCGGCGGGGTTCACGGCCCGACAGGAAAACGCGGCCGCGGCGGCCGATGTGTGCCCTGGCGTGTCCCACCGCCGCGCACGGTGCGGAACGTGGACTGCCAGGTTTTCCGGCATCCCCGCCCTTGCCGACCGTGGAGTGCGGATGACGAACGGCCCTTTCGCCGCAGGCGTATTCGAGCCGTCCGTCGACCCCGCCCGGCTCCGCCGGGACGTCGAGGCCTCGGAGGAGGACCGCGGAGCCGGCGCAGGGAGCCACGGGCGATCCGGCGGGCCGAGGCATACGTGTGTGAAATGGGTGACGACGTCGCTGTGTGGCACTCCGTTCCCCTGCCGGAGTGCCACACAGCCGCGTCGGAACGGAGTCCGTGCCGCCGGCGGGGCGGTCGACCGGGACGGCCCCGGTCACCTGCGGCATGCGGCGCCCCGGCACTGGCCGTCACCGGCCCGGAGGCCTGGGGGCACCGGCCGTTCCCCGCTTCCTCGGACCGGCCGCCCGACAGACCGGTCCGCCGTACCGTGGCGATAATCGCCGCACCCATGCCCCACGGACGCAGACAGCGGAACGGGAAAGCACCACGCACATGCCAACTCGTTACCTTTTTGAACGGTGACAAGACTTGTGGGCGCTGTGTCACTTGTCAGAATGGTTACGCATGAGGGGGAGGGGCGGGCCACCGGCCCCGCCCCTCCCGCGAGCACTCGACTCATGGCACGGGCCGCACCGGATCGCGGCCCGGGAGGGAACGACATGCGCAGCAGCAACCCGGCTTTCTCCCGGCGGCGTTTTCGCTGCGACGACGGCTCGGACGGGTCCGCCGTCCGGCAGCCCCAGCCGACGGCTGTCGGGGCCCCGGGCGCCGACCCGTTCGGCGCGGCACCCGCCAACCCCTACGTCACCAACCCCTTCGCCGAGCCCGCGGCCTGGGACTCCAAGGCCGACGCGCGCACCGGTGGTGCGGCGATGACCATCGACGACGTCGTGGTCCGTACCGCCGCCAAACTCGGCACGGTCGTCCTCACGGCCGTACTGTCCTCTCGATGATCCAGGCGTTCCGCCGCACACCCTCCCCGGCGCTGATCCTGGGGTATGCGGCCTTCGAGGGTGTCTTCCTCGGCGTCGTCTCCAGTGCCACCTCGACCTGGCTCGCCGGGTGTCGTCGTCCAGGCGGTCCTGGGCACCATGGCGGTCTCCGCGGGTGTGCTCATCGCCTACAAGCGGCGCTGGATACGTGTCACCCAGCGGTTCTTCGGGTTCGTGACGGCCGCGGCGACCGGCTTCCTGCTGCTGGTGGAGGACGCGCTCTTCTCGGCCTTCGGCGCCGACGACGGCCTGGGCTTCAGCAGTGGTGGCCTCGCCGCCTTCGGTCTCGTGACCACCCTGGTGTGGATCTACCTGGAGGTCCTCCGGGTACTGTCGATCCTTCAGAGCGACGATTGACACCTACCGTCCGCTCCCCGAAGGGAACGGCGGATCCCGCCGGGGCGCCGGCAGTCACGGCGGAGCGAGAACGGTAGACGTCATCGCTCCCAGGCACGTGTGCGAGTATCGAAGACACCGGCCCCGGGAACGTTGGGGCGGAAAGGGCGGGGCGGGCCATGACCATGGTGCTGGAGGATGTCGAGCGCGCCGAGGACACGGCGCTGACCCGGGCAGCCCAGCGGGGCGACGCGACCGCGCTGGGGCTGTTGCTGGAGCGACACCGCCCCGGTATGCGGGCGGTGGCGCTGAGCCTGCTGGGTCCAGGCCCCGACGTGGACGACGTGATGCAGGACGCCGCGCTGGTGGCGCTGCGCCGCATCGGTGACGTCCGCGACCCGGCCGCCGTGGGAGCCTGGCTGCGGATGGTGGTGCGCAACGGCAGCCGGACGGTGCTGCGCGCGGCGCGCCGGACCGAGCCGCTGGCGGAAGTGCCGCTGCCGCCGGCGCTGATCACCCCCGAGCACGTACTGGACAAGCACGCCCTGCGCGACTGGATCTGGGAGGCCGTCGAGGAGCTGTCCCCGGCGCTGCGGCTCCCCGTCGTGCTGCGCTACTTCTCCACGGGCGTCACCTCCTACCAGCAGATCGCCGAGGCGTGCGGGATACCCGTGGGCACGGTCCGCAGCCGGCTCAACCAGGCCCGTGCGGGTCTGGCCAGGGCCCTTGAGGCCACCGCGGCCGGTGCGCACGAGGACGCCCGGCGGCGGACCGAGGAGGGATGGCTGGAGGTGCACGAGACCCTGGCCGCCGCGGAACGCGGGGAGTACGACAAGGTGGTCGCCGACCGCTACACGCCCGACGTGACCCTGCTGAGCGCCGGCCGGCGACTCGGCGGGAGCGGGCTGCTGGTGGCGGGCATGGAGGGCGACCTGTCCGCCGGAGTTCGCCAGCACCCCGCCAACGTGATCGCCGGCCGCTCGCTCGTGGTCTGGGAGATGGACCTCGCCAACCCGCCGGACGCGCCGGACCACTGCCCGCCGGGAGTGGCATGGATCATGACCCTGGAAGGGGGGCGGATCGATCGGGTGAGTCTCTACCACACCCCCCGTCCTGCCCAGGCCATCCAGGCGACGGCCTGACCACGCGCCTCAGCCTGCTCCGCTGAACCTTTCGGGCCGCCGCACACGTGTCACGTGTGTGTGCTTGTGACAGGTTGCCATGGCCCCACTTCGACATTGGAAGTGGCTCCACTGAGGTGAGAGGGGCCCGGGCGTGCGAGGACGCGCTGCGGCAGATGACCGAGGACGAGCCGCCCTTCCCCGTGGTGCCCAACGACCGACGAGATGAAAAAGCCCGGCTGGGACGTAGGGCCTGTTCTGAGTTCCCCGCCTGCGCCCCGGCGCCCGGCACGCACGCTCGGCGCACGGCGCCGCAGGACAGGTGGCTCCGCCAGATGACCTGCGACACCGCACGCCGATCGCACGCACCGACCACCGCTGCGCCCGCGCTTCGCGCGGACGACGGGGAACTCAGAACAGGCCCTAGCCCGGCCGGGCTTCTTGGCATGCGGACCGGTCCTGCCGGGGTGGGACCGCCGCGTGGGTCAGTGGCGGTGCGCCAGAGCCAGCTTGACGGCGGTGGCCATCGCGCTCTCGCCCCGGGTGTTGGGGTGCAGCGGAGCCGCCGGGCTCTGCGGGGCGAAGGTCTCGATCCACCGCTCGCCGGCGGGCGCGCACAGGTCGTGCCCGACCGTCGGGGCGTAGGTGTTCACGTACTTCGCACCACTGAGCCGGGCCTGGCGGGCGAGCATGGAGTTCAGCTCCTTCTCCTTGTCCCGCAGGTAGGCGAAGTCGCCCGCGGCCAGCGGCACGGAGGCGCTGGTGCAGCCGACTCCGTCCTCGGGGAAGATGTCCGGGTACCCGACCAGCACGACCCTCGCGTGCGGCGCGCGGTGGTGGATGCCGCGGATCACCGCGGCGACCTTCGGCGTGGTCGCGGCGATCGACTCCGTCACCTGGTCGGTGCCCGAGCCGGTGAGGTGGTCGCGGCACGGGGCGCCGGCCGGGTCGGTCGCCGACAGCTTCGCGCAGGTGCCCATCACCGTGGTGAAGCCGATGTCGTTGCCACCGATGGTGAGGGTCACCAGATCGGTGTGCCGGTTCACCGCGTCCAGCTGCGGCGCCGCCGTTCCCTGCGGGGTGGTCATGTCGGCGGTGGTCGCCCCGGAGCAGGTGACGTCCGTCAGCGTCGTCGCCGCCGAGGAACGCGCCACCAGCGAGGGGTAGTTGTTGCTGCTGCGCTGGCAGTCGGCGTCGACCTGGTCCGGGACCAGGGGCGCGGAGGCGTAGGAGTCGCCGAGGGCGACGTAGTCCACGCGATGCGGGTGGTGTGCGGTCGTGCTCGCCATCGCCGGGTGGGCCGTGGCCAGGGCGGCGACGCCACTGATCAGGGCGGCACCCATCGCCAGGGCGCGCTTCGCGCCGGAGGTGGGAAGGCGTCTCATCAAGATCTTTCCTCTCGTAGTCGATCCCCGGCCCCAGTCGGAAGGGAGCTGGTCCGCGGTCCGGTTCCGGCGCGCCGACAGGGGCGCTGAGTACCGGGCACACGGGCGCAGTCGGGGACCCCACTTGTAGTACGCGTCCCGTCCCGTCCGGGGATCGGCGGCCCGGATAACGAATCGGTTGCTGTGTGGTTCGTCGTCGAATGACTTCAGCCCTGAGGGGTGCACGGCGTTCGGCCGCCCCCGCCGACCGTCAAGTGACTGATGTGAGGCGGCCGGCACATCGGCGAGAGTGTGTCCCGTACGTACACATGTATGCCCTGCCAAAATCACTGGCTTGATAGGTGACGTCGAGCCTGGCAGACTAGTCACCATTCAAATCGGTGACGGAGCGCAGGGTGCTTACCGATTCACTGACGAAAGGATTTGTTGTTGTGTTGAACATCAAGGGAGCAGGCAAGCGGCGGGTGCTGACCGGGGCCGCGGCGGCCGTCGTCGCGGGGGCCGCGTTCGGGGGCTTCGCCCTGGCCGGCACAGCCAGCGCCGGCGCCATTGACAAGGGCGGCAAGGACGAGCCCAAGCCCACCGTCGTGCTGGAGCACGGCGCGTTCGCGGACTCCTCCAGCTGGAACGGCGTGATCTCCCGGCTGCGCGCTGACGGCTACCCCGTCGTCGCCGCCGCGAACCCGCTGCGCGGCCCCCACAGCGACGCCACCGCCCTGCGCGGCCTGCTCGACCACATCAAGGGCCCGAAGATCCTCGTCGGCCACTCGTACGGCGGTTCCGTGATCAGCGAGGCCGCCGCGAATGACCCCGACGTCAAGGCCCTCGTCTACGTGGCGGCATTCCTGCCCGCACCCGGCGAGACCGCGCTGGAGCTGACCAACAAGTACCCCGGCTCCACCCTCCCCGACGCCCTCGACCCGGTCCCCGTCACCAACCCCGACGGCACCCAGGGCACCGACCTCTACATCCAGCAGGACAAGTTCCGCCACCAGTTCGCCGCGGACGTCCCGCGCAACAAGGCTGCCCTCGCCGCGGCGGGCCAGCGTCCCATCGCCCAGGCCGCACTGGAGGAGAAGGCCACCGTGGCCGCCTGGAGGACCATCCCCAGCTGGGACATCGTCACCACCCAGGACCTGAACATCCCGGCCGCCGCGCAGCGCTTCATGGCCAAGCGGGCCAACGCCCACATCACCGAGGTCGCCGCCTCCCACTCCGTCGCTGTCTCCCACCCCGGCGTCGTCACCCGCGTCGTCGAGGAAGCCGCGAGCGCCACCCGATAGCGAACTGGCGCCACCCGACAGCGAACATAGCGAAAGCGAGAGCACTGCCACGGACCTGAGACTCGAAGTCGTCGTCATCCCCGTCTCCGACGTCGACAAGGCCAAGGACTTCTACGTCGACACGCTCGGCTTCCGCGCCGACGCCGACTACCCCATCAACGACGGTTACCGGATCGTGCAGGTCACGCCCCCCGGTTCCGCCTGCTCGGTCATCTTCGGCGAGGGCCTGACCACCGCCCCTGCGGGTTCGGCCCAGGGGCTGCACCTGATCGTGACCGACATCGAGCAGGCGGTCGGGGAACTGACCGCACGCGGTGTCGACGTCGACGGCCCGTTCCACGACGCCACCGGTGCCTTCCACCATGCGGGCCGGGCCGACCGGGTTTTGGGACTCCAGCCGGAGCGCGCCAGCTACGGCTCCTTCGCCTCGTTCGCTGACCCCGACGGCAACGAGTGGTTCCTGCAAGAGGTCACCGAACGCGCGCCCGGCCGCTGACGACGAGCACAGCGACACCCAGAGGGCGGCCGCCACAGCAGCCATCCCGGCCGCCTCGTGCGCGCGCCCCTGGCCCCGGCATCCCGGCCCCACCCCACACATGTGGGGTGGGGCCGGGCCCGTGTGCCGGACCCGGCCGCCTCCGCACCGCGGGAACACCGCGCGTGCTACCTCAGGCCGAAGGCCCGGGTGATGCTCTGCTCCACGCTGTTGCCGCGCGTGTCACGGGCGGTGGCGCGCAGGGTGACGAACCGGGCGGTGCGCGGGGCATCGAGCCGGGTGTGCCAGCCGCTTCCCGAGCGGCGGAGGTCCGCCTTGTGCCAGGTGGCCCCGTCGTCGTACGACATCTCCAAGCCGGCCTCGCGTATCGCTCCGGTGCCCGCCGACCGGGACAGCTGGGACGGCGTGAGAGTCAGACCGGAGCGCCGCGACGCGCGGCCCGCAGCGTCGGTGTCCACACCGTAGTCGAGCTGGATCAGCGGCAGCTGGGCCTGTTCCCCCGCCGCAACCGCCCCGGAGGTGAAGCCCCACTCGGTGCGGGTGCGCGTGGAGTAGGGGGCAGGCCACAGGTCGCGGGCGTTGTCCGACACCAGGCGGTACGGGAGCGGGTCGGGGCTCAGCCCCCGCACCGACATCGTGAGCTGGTACCGGCCGGCCTCCTTCAGCAGCGTGTCGCCCTGGTAGACCCGGACCCGGTTGTCCACGTCGAAGTTCCCGTACGTGCCGCCGACATGGGAGGTCCCGGAGTCGCCCCAGCCCGGGACGGACACGTACAGGGTGTCGCCCTGGCGGACCGGCGCCATCCCGTCGATGAGCCGGGGCCGCTGCACCGGACCGAACCACCGGACGCTGTGCACCGCGCCCGCGCGGTAGCTCTCCTCGGCCGCGTACTGCTCCTGCTCGATGGGGATCTGGGCCCGGCCTGCCCATGGCTCGCCCGCGGTCACCCAGTCCGTGCGGGTGCCCTGCGCCGGCGCGAGGGAGGGGTTCATGGCGCTGCCGCCCGCGCGCGTGACGTCGTTGCGGCTCTCCAGGGCCCGTCCGGCGCGGAAGTTGCGGAAGGAGACGTCAAGGCGTGCCAGATCCTGCTGCCGGACGCGCCGGGTGAGGTCCGCGGGGACGGCACCCGGGTAGTCGTGGGTGAGGTCGTAGACGTAGTCGGTGACCGGGTGCGAGGTGACGTCCAGACGGGTGCGGCCGTGCTGCGCGCGGGCGATGAGCCGCTCGCCCTCGTCGTGGGTCAGCGTGGCGACGGACAGAGGGGCCGGGTCGGCCGGTGCGTACGGAGAGTCGTTCCAGGGCTCGATGCGGCCGTCGCCGTCGTGGACGACCAGCAGCAGCCGGGCGCCGGCGGCGGCCGCCGCGGCGGCCTGTTCCTCGACGGGCACGGCGTCGTTGCGGCGTACCAGGGCTGCTTTGCCCCGGACGTCGAGGGACGCGTACGCGGACGCGGCGCCGTCGCCGGCGAACACCGCGTCGAGGCGGTGGCGGCCCTCCGGCACCGGGCGCGCGCCCGCGTGCGCGAGGAGGTCGTCGTAGACCCCGTCACCGGAGGCCACCGTCAGGGTGGGCTGCTTCAGCCGCCAGCGGGTGCCGAGCACGAACTCGCCCTCGGCGACCTTCCGACCTGTGGGCAGCGCCCACAGGCTGTCGTCGGCCGTGCCCGACCAGGCCGAGGACGCGGACCAGTCGTCGTCGCCGAAGCCGCGGTAGGCGTCGACGCGGAAGCCGTCGGGCGTGCCCGGCAGCGGCGTGTCCGCCGCGACACGGCGGGCCCTGGACCCGTCGAAGACGGCGGTGCGGTCCTGCGTGAGGTCGATGTCCGTCACCGTCAGCAGAGCCATCCCCACTGAGCGCGGCCCATGGGCACCCTGGACGCGGGGGCTCAGCCACGCCGTGTACGAACCGGGCGGCAGCACCAGCTCGGCGCTGCCGGAGTCGTCGAGCAGCACCGGCTGCCACACCCGCCTGCCGGTCACGATGACGGTGCCGCCGACCGGCTCGCCGTCACGGTCGTTCGCCTTCAGCGTCAACCGATGCCGCTCGCCCTGCTCGCCCACGCTCAGCAAGGTGCGCGCGCGGACGGTGCCGGACGGGTCGGTCGCCGTCAGGAAGCCGCCCAGTACCCGGTCGGCAGGCACGTCGTCGAAGTGCGCGGTCACGGTGACCGAGGCACGGCCGTGCGCCGGGACGGTGAGCTGATCGGCGGACAGCGTGAACACCCCGTCGGCCACGCCCGGCCCGTGGTCCGCGAGATCCAGGGTGACCGGGGCGTCGCCGTCGTTGGTGTAGGTCACCTCGCGGTCATCGGTCGTACCGGGCGGGGTGGGCCAGCTGTGGTAGCCGAAGCCGGAGCTGGCGGTGGCGAAGACGGTGGCGGCCGTCGTGGCGGCGATGTCCACCCGCCCGGTGCCGCCCTCGAACGGGCCGCTGGCCGGCGTGGCCCTGGTGGTGCTGACCAGGGCGTCCTTGAGCTGCCGTCCCGTCCAGCCGGGGTGCTCGGCGGCCAGCAGGGCGGCGGCCCCCGCGACGTGCGGGGTGGCCATGGAAGTGCCACTGAGTGTCTGGTACGCGCCCGATCCCTCACGGGCGTACTGCGAACGCGCCGCCAGGATGTCCACGCCCGGAGCGGTCAGTTCGGGCTTGACGGCGGCGTCGCCGACCCGGGGACCGCGGCTGGAGAAGTCGGCCAGGGCGTCGGAGCCGTCCACGGCGCCGACGGTCAGCGCCTCGCCGGCCGCGCCCGGCGCCCCCACCGAGTAGGCGTCGGGGCCCGAGTTGCCCACGGCGACGGTGAACAGGGCGCCGGTCTCCTCACTGAGGTTGTCCACCGCGGTGCTGAGCGGGTCGGTGCCGTCGGTGGGGCTGCCGCCGAGGCTCATGCTGACGACCCTGGCGTGCTGTTCGTGGGTCGCCCACTCCATGCCGGCGATGATCCAGGAGTCCTGGCCGGCGCCGTCGTCGGAGAGCACCTTGCCGATGTGCAGCCGGGCGCCCGGGGCGACGCCCTTCTCCTTGCCGCCGGAGGCGGCGCCGGTCCCCGCGACGGTGGAGGCCACGTGGGTGCCGTGCCCGTTGCCGTCCACGGCCGACTCGCCGGGCACGAAGCTCTGTTGGGCGGCGATCCGGCCGGCGAGGTCGGGGTGCTCCGCGTCGACACCGGTGTCGAGGACCGCGACGTCCACGCCCTCGCCGGTGTTGCCCACCTCCCACACCCGCTGCGCGCCGATCTGGGCCGTGCTGTCGGCGAGGTTCGCCTTCACCTTGCCGTCCAGCCAGACCTTGGCCACGCCAGCCCACAGCCGGGGCTGCTCACCGGGGTCCCGGGCCGTGCCCTCGCTCTGCCCGGTGAGCGACGTCCAGAACGCCTCCGACCGGTCCGCGCCGAGCGCGGCGCCGTGGATGCTCTCCAGCGTCCGCACCGTGCGCGTTCCGCGCGGCGCGGTGAGGCTCTCGGCCCGGACGGCGGAGGCGGTGTAGGTGACGATCACCGGCAGCCGGTCCGTGTGCTCGTCGTCGTACCCGTCCGCCAGCAGCCGTGTGACGTTGAACAGCTCGCGGTCCAGCAGCCCTGCCGCCACGTACGGCAGCGCGCGGTGCGGGTAGACATACGTGTCCTTACCCGAACGGTGTGTCTCGAAGCCGGTGTAGCGTCCCTCCGGGCTCTGCACGAGCTGCCGAACCGTGCCGTCGGGGTCTCGGGTGGTGACCACCTGGTCGCCGGTCACCAGCGTGACGGTGGGAGCCGCCGGAGTGGTGAGCGACGGTGGAGCGGTCGCGCTCGCCGAAGCGGCCTCGGAGGCCGGCAGGAGTGGGACGGCGAGCAGCGCCAGCGCGGCACACACGGCCGGCAGCCCCCGTCTGGAGAAGGGTGAAGGCGGCAAGACATATCTCCTTCTGAACAGGTGTGAGATTTCTGCCGGACATTGTGACCCCATGCTGCGGAGGGCGGAACGCGGTTGGCCAACGTGTGATGTGGCGTGACAGGACCAGTACCGGCAGGGCCGTCGCCCCGCCGCGTTCAGCACCGCCGAGGAGTCTGTCTTAGCGACACGTGTGCGGGGAAGCGCAAAGGACGTAAACCTTTCTCCATGTTCCGCCCGTTCGCTCCGATGGAGGGTGTGCGAGCAGTCGCACGCGCGCCGGGCGCACGTCCTGCCGAACTCAGCGCGTGCCCTGGGTTGTTCGGGAAAACGTTCACACTGGACAGCGAGATGTCTTGTGGTGCTACCTTGCAGCGTGCCCACTTCAGCAACACATGTATCATTGCTGTCCGCTCTCAGGCCCACAAACCAGAACCGTCTCTACGAGTTCTACCGAGACCTTCGAAGCGCCGACGACCTCTACTGGGACCGCCACGTGGACGCCTGGGTCGCGACCAGCCATGCCGTGGTCAGCAGCACGGCGAGTGATCCACGCTTCTCCTCGGTGCGCTATCCGGACATCGAGGCGGTCTCCGAGGAACTTCGGCCACTGGCCCGGGTCCTGAGCCGGCAGATGCTCTACAGCGACGCGCCTGACCATGCCCGGCTGCGCTCCCTGCTCAGCAGGGCCTTCACGCCCCGGACCGTGATGACGCTGCGCGACCGGATCTCCGATGCGGTCGACCAGATCGTCACCCGCGCGGCACCGGCCGGCCGGTTGGACATCGTCGCGGACCTTGCCCGCCCGCTGCCCCTGGCTGTCATCTGTGACCTCCTGGGTGTGCCGGAAGAGGACCGGCCTGCTTTGTCTGCTTGGTCCGATCCGATCGCCGAGGCTATCGGCAGTTCCAGGCTCGACGCCGACGACAGTCGCGCCGCCTCGCAGAGCATGGAACGGATGCTCGCCTATCTCAGGCAACTCCTCACCCGTGAGGACGGGCCGCCCGCGCCCCACACCCTGCGCGCGCTGCTGGCCACCGGGACCGAGAACCTCGACCAGGACTTCGATGAACTCCTTGCCAACTGTGCCCTCCTCCTGATCGCCGGCCATGAGACCACCACCCACTTCATCGGCAACGCCGCCCTCGCTCTGCTGAGCCACCCGCAGGCCGCCGAGCAGCTGCGTAACCGGCCGGAGCTGATCCCTGCCGCTGTCGAGGAACTCCTGCGCTACGACAGCCCGGTGCAGCTGATGTTGCGTCGGGCCCGGCACGACCTGGATCTGGCGGGGCGCTCCATCACCGCCGGGCAGGCGGTGCTCCTTGTGTGCGGCGCCGCCAACCGGGATCCGGCAGTCTTCCCGGACCCTGACGTGCTGGACTTCCAGCGACCCGGTGGGCGGCATGTCGCCTTCGGGTACGGGCCGCACTTCTGCCTCGGCGCAGCGCTGGCCCGGCTGGAGGGCGTCGTCGTGCTGGAGGCGCTGCTGACCCGGCTGCCCGACTGGAAGCTCGACGGCACCTCGCCGCGCTGGCAGCGCAGTCTCAATTTCCGGGGACTGAACAGCTTGGAGGTCGCCTTCACGGCTGCAGCTCCCAGCAGCACGGGCTGACACATATGTGACCGGGCTGCCCGTGTGCGTCCTCACCTTCGCCGAGGACGGCCGCTTCCGGAACCTGAGCGAGACCGGCTTCGACATCGACGTGGACCTCGTGGTGAGCGACCTGGTGACCGCTTTCGCCGTCGGTGATCCGGCCGGCTGTATGTGGCCGACCCGGTCTCCCCGGCCGGTCTCGCCTACCGGGACGGGAGGAGCATGTGGCGGCGTGAGCGGACAGGCGCTCCACGGGCGGGGGACGCGCCGCGCGGCGCCCCGGCCGGCAGGAGCCGGCCTCACCGCTTCGCTGCGACGAGCCACTCCTCGGTGGCGGTGTCCACCAGCAGAGATCCGCGCGTGGACGGCGGAGGGCGCGGTAATGTCCCAGGATCTGCACGTACATGTGCCCGTGTGAAGCCGCGCCCGATCACCCCGTAAGGTGTCTGTTGCGTGTCACGACACGTCGGTGACCAAATGCTTATGCTGAGGGGCATGCTCGGCCGAGGTTCTCCAGCTAGCCTCGACGACATTGACGGCGACAGTCCGAGGACGAACATGCAGCTGCACTTGCACCACCCCCTGGAACCCGACAGCGCGCCTCGGTTCGCAGCTGCCATCGTCGAGGCCGCGGCGGACATCAGTGGTGCCGAGCTGGACTACAGTCCCGCCAGCATCGATCTGGTGGAGGACATCGTCGACGGCTTCCGGACCGACGGTGCCACCAGCGAGGAGATGGCCGACTCACTTGTCGCCTTCGGCTGTTACGTCGGTGAGATCCTGACCCGTTGCGCCGGTGGGACCTGGCGCCACACAGCGGACGCCCTTCCCCTCGTCGTCCAGTTGCCCGACGCGCGGGAGTGCTGTCCCATCGACTGGGTCTTCCGCAGACTCGAAGCCGGTGCCGATGTCAGCATCCGCGAACTGTACACGGCGGCCCTTCCGTCGGGCACGCCCGAGGCGGACGGCTCCCGCGGCTGAGGCGGACGGCTCCCGCGGCTGAGCCCCCGGCCACAGCCGCGTCCGGACGCGCAGGTGTCACGCCACCACACCGGACGACCCCGTGCTGTCCGGCAGCGGTCCACCGGTGCGAGCCCGTGCGGGTGATGGCCCCGATCTTGGCCGGGCGCGGCTCCGGGCCGCTCGCAGACCGGATCGACATGCGCCGACCGGACCGGACGCCGCCGGCCGCGCACGTCAGACGCGGTCGCCCCGCAGGGCTTCGGCCAGTTGCGTCCGCTCGGACACACCGAGCCGGAAGAAGACGCGGTAGAGACGGGTCCCGACGGTCCGGGGCGGGAGACCGAGTTCCTCGCCGATCTGACGGTTGGACAGTCCACGGCCGGCGAGTTCGGCGATCCGCCGTTCCTGCGGACTGAGCAGGTCACCGGCCCCTCGCGGCCGCAACGCGTCCGGGGTACCGCCCATTGCCGGTTTCCCGGGCACCGGTGACTTCGTGTCCGGCTCCCGCGGTCCGCGGTCACGCCCCACGAGCCCGGCCGCTCCCGGCCGCTGCCGGGGGAATGGGGCGACGAGCGGCGGTACGTGGCGATCGGTTCCTCCGGCCACGAGAAGAGTGACCTCGGTCCGAGCATTCATGGGCGACCCCGTTCCAGTACGTCGAACGGTCCCGCCGGATGAATGGGAACGCTCTCTTGCCTGGTGGCCATCCCACCGGACAGGTGTCGGCAGAACCAGGCAGTTCGCAGGCAGCTTCCCCGCCGGGCGGCAGGTCTCAGGAGGGCGTACCGGAATCGTCGCCAGAAGTGGAGCACACGTACCCCGTGACACGTACCCCGTGACACGTACCCCCGCGTTCCGCCCGAAACACTCCGTCCTGCCACGACCGCGCAGGTGACAGCCGTACTGCCGGGAGGATTCCGCGGGCCCAACACATGTGCCGGACCGGGTTTACGACGCCGGACAGCCGAGCAGGTCTCCGGAGCCGTCCGGTGACACAGGAGGTCACCGGACTCTCCCCGAACCCGTGAGGCACTGTGAGAAGACGTCTCAGATACCGCTCCGCTCCGGCCCTGGCGTGTGTCGCTGTCCTCGCCCTGCCGGCTCCGCTCGCCACCGCCGCCGAAGCGCCCGTCGTCCCGTCCGCCACGGCGCCCGCCATGGCGCGGACGACGGCGGACGCTCCGGCCGCACAGCGTGTGCCGCCCGGTACCCACACGATCACGCTGATCACCGGTGACGTCGTCACCACCCGGCAGTCCGCCGGGGCCGGCTCGTCCGGCGGGACGGTCCTGGTCACCGGCCCCGACGGCGGACCGGCCGAGGCCCACGTCACCGAGGCGGGCGGCGACCTGTACGTGTACCCGGACGCCGCCCTGCCCTACGTCGCTCAAGGCACCCTTGACCGGCGGCTGTTCGACATCAGCGGCCTGGTCGCCGCCGGGTACGACGACGCCGGCCGCGACCGGCTGCCGCTGATCGTCTCCTACCGCTCCGGTCCCGCCGGACCGCGGCGGAGCGCGCCGCCGGCCGGCACCACGCGCTTCCGGGACCTCGACAGCCTGCACGGCGCCGCCCTCGCCCAGGACCGCGCGCGGGCCGCCGACTTCTGGGCCGCTGTCACCGGGCCGTCCGGTTCCCGAGCCGCCCCGGGCCGGGAGGAAGGCGTCTTCGGCCAGGGCATCGCCCACATCTGGCTGGACGGGAAGGTGACGGCGGACCTCGCCGACACCACCGCACAGATCGGCGCCCCTGAGGTCTGGGCGGGCGGCGACACCGGCGAAGGCGTCGACGTCGCCGTCCTGGACACGGGGGCGGACACCGGACATCCCGACCTCAAGGACCGGATAGCTGCCGCCAGGAGCTTCGTACCGGACGAGGACGTCGAGGACCGCAACGGGCACGGTACCCATGTCGCCTCGACCGTTGCCGGGACGGGCGCGGCCTCCGGCGGCAAGGAGCGCGGGGTCGCGCCCGGGGCCTCGCTGCACATCGGCAAGGTGCTCACCGACGAGGGCTGGGGCCAGGATTCCTGGATCGTCGCCGGCATGGAGTGGGCTGCCCGCGACCAGCACGCCAAGGTCGTGAACCTGAGCCTGAGCACGTCGACACCGTCCGACGGGACCGATCCGCTGAGCGAGGCGGTGAACCGGCTCAGCGCCGAGACGAGCACCCTGTTCGTGACGGCCGCGGGCAACACCGGGACCCCCGACAGCATCGGCGGTCCCGGTGCCGCGGACGCGGCGCTGACCGTGGGCGCGGTCGACGCGACGGACTCCGTAGCGTACTTCTCCAGTCAGGGGCCGCGCGTGGGCGACGGCGCACTGAAGCCGGAGATCACCGCGCCCGGCGTCGACGTGCTCGCCGCGCGCTCGCGGTACGCGCCCGAGGGTACGGGCGGCTACCAGACGCTCAGCGGCACCTCCATGGCCGCCCCGCACGTCACCGGCGCTGCCGCCCTTCTGGCCCGCGCCCACCCGGAGCTGTCCGGTGGTCAGCTGAAGGACCTGATCACCAGCACTTCCGTACCGACCCCGCGGTACGACGCCTTCCAGGGCGGCAGCGGGCGTCTGGACGCGGCGGCGGCCGTACGGGCGACCATGTTCGCGTCGGCGACGGCATACGCGGGACGGGTCCCGGGAGGCGGTTCGGGCAGCGCGGTCCGGCGTCCGGTGACGTACACCAACACCACGGCCGCGCCGGTCACGCTCACTTTGTCGGTGGCGGCGCCGAACGCCCCCGCCGGGCTGTTCGACCTGTCGGCGGACCGGGTGGTCGTGCCCGCGCACGGCAGCGCAGGTGTCACGGTCACCATTGATGCCGCGCGGGCACCCGGCAACGGTCGCTACAGCGGGCAGATCCTCGCGGCCGACCCCACGGGCCAGCCCGTCGCGCACACCGCCGTCGCACTCGGCGACGTGGCGCACAAGCTGAAGCTGGTACTCAGGGACGCCCACGGCGACCCCATGCCGGGCGTCGTCCAGGTCCTGAAGTCGGGCGAGTACGATCCGATGTTCTTCGTCGTCGACGAGTCGGGCACCGCGGAGGCGTTTCTGCCGGACGAGGTGTACTCGGTGCTGGCCTTCAAGGCCGTCCAGGGCGTTCACGGCCCGCGTTCCCTGGGCATGGCGCTGCTCGGCGACCCCGAGGTGACCCTGGACCGCGACACCACCATCACGCTGGACGCGGCGAAGACACACCGGATCGACATGACGACACCCCGGCGGTCCGAGACCACCTACCAGCGACTGGAGTACAACCGGTCGATGGGAGGAGCGGTCTGGCGCGACTTCCTGGAGACCCAGACCGCATATGACAGCCTGTGGGCGCAGCCCACCACCGCACCGGTGCGGCACGGCGACTTCCACCTGGCCGCGCGGTGGCGCAAGGAGGAGCCCGCCCTCAGCGTCTCCACGGCCTCCACCGACTTCACGGACGTGCTGCGCCAGGCGGCCGTGACCCCGCTGCCCGCCGGCCGCCGGACTTTGAGCGCGGTCGTGGCGGGTGACGGGGCGACCGCCGACTACGCGGGGCTCGACGCGCGCGGCAAGGTGGTCGTCGTCCGCCGCACCGACGAGGTCGGCGACAACGAGCAGGCGCGGGCCGCCGCGGCGGCCGGAGTGCGGCTGCTGCTGGTCGTCAACGACCAGCCGGGGCGGCAGCTCCGCGACTACAGCAGCGACCCGTTCACCCCGGCCTCGCTCGACGTCGCCCTGCTGAGCCCGGACGAGGGAGAGAAGCTGACCGACCAGGTACGGCGCGGCCGGAACACCCTCACGGTCACCTCCGTGCCCGCCAGCCCGTACGTGTACGACCTGATGCAGACCTGGCACAACGAGATCCCCGCCGACATGGTCGTTCGGGGCGGCCCGCGCAATCTGGCCCGGATCGACGTGTCCTTCGACAGCCCGGACCCGACGCGTGGCGGCGGCGAGTACCGCTTCGACTGGCCCTCGTACTCCGACTGGGGCATCGGGACGACGATGCGTGAACCGGTGAACGGTCACCGCACCGACTGGGTCTCCACGACCGGCGACAACCGTTGGGGCCAGGAGGCGTACGTCGACAACCTGCTGTACGAGATCGAGCCCAGACGCGTCTACCGGGCGGGCAGCCGGCAGACGCAGGAGTGGTTCAGGCCGGTCGCACGTCCCTACCTCAACGACAACTACAAGTCGCCGAGCCGGACCGGCGACCGGCTGAGCGCCGACATACCGGGCTGGGGCGGCGGCGACCACGTCGGGATGTCCATGGACTACGAGCGGACCAGCCAGACCCTCACGTTGTTCCAGGCTTCCACCGTCCTCGGCCGGGGCACCACGACCGTCGTCGCGGGTGACGCGCCCTCGGCGGGGTCGCTGCCCTACCGGCTGGTCGTGGAGAACAGTCGGGACGCCACTGTCAGCCCCTACAGCCCCAGCGTTCGCACAGAGTGGTCCTTCACTTCGAAGGCCCCGGCCGCGGACACTCACGCGGTGCTGCCGCTGCTGCAACTCGACTACGCGATCGCGACGGACGGCGTGGGCCGGACGAGCAGGCACACCGGCCTCGCGGTCACCGCGCGGCACCTGCCCGGGGCTACGGACGCGGGCCGCGTCGACCGGCTCACCGTCGAGGTGTCGTACGACGACGGACACCGTTGGCAGCGGCTCCGGGAGCGCGATCGCGGGCGCTTCGTGCTGGACGCGCCGCGCGGTGCCGCTTACGTCTCGCTGCGGGTCGGCGCCGGTGATACGGCGGGCAACACGGTGACACAGACGGTATACCGCGCCGTCGGGCTGCGTTGACGCCCTGTCACCGGGGGGCCGGAGCGGTCGTCGACACCCAGCCCCGCACGCTCGCGATCAGTGCACGGCTGGTCGCGAGCGTGGCCCGGCGCTTCAGCTCCTGCTCGGCATTGCGGACGTTCTTCTCGACGACCTCCTGCTCGGCGCGGACCGCCTCCTCGTCTCGGTGAAGTCGCCGCCGTAAAGGCGCAGTTCGTCGCTGCCGAGTTCGGCGATGCGTTCCATGCCGTCGAGCAGCGCGCGGCCGTGGCTGCCCAGGAGCAGGCAGCCGGTGAAGTCCCCGAGCACGGCATAGAGCTTGTGCCGCGCGTCGAGGCCGAGAGAGACGACTTGGCCGCCGCTGAGCGTGCCGAGGTTGCGGCACAGCGGGGGCACGATGAAGGACAGGTCGTGGAAGACCGGGTGTCGTCGGGCCACGCGAAGGAGAGGTTCGAGCAGACGACGGTGGCGTCGGACATGACATCGGCCGGACGGTGCCGGTCGACCCCACCGTCGTACGGCCCACCAGTACGAGATCGTCGGTACGACTCGACCTCACAGCAGTGGCGTCGGCATCAAGAACACATGTGTCCTCAGGTCACACTTGACGTGGATATGTTCCTATCTAGGATATGTGTCGGCGCAAGTTGCAGGGCGGTCTGCGTGGGCACTCGACCGGCCAGGGATGCCATGCGTTGACACATGCGAGGAACCACTCAGCGAGGAGCGAACTATGCCCGAGAACAACCAGAAGCCGTTGACCACGGCTGCCGGCGCACCGGTTCCCGACAACCAGAACTCCCTGACGGCCGGTCCGCGCGGCCCGATGCTCCTGCAGGACGTGTGGTTCCTGGAGAAGCTCGCCCACTTCGACCGCGAGGTGATTCCGGAGCGCCGGATGCACGCCAAGGGCTCGGGCGCGTTCGGGAACTTCATGGTGACTCACGACATCACGCGGTACACGAGCGCGAAGATCTTCTCCGAGGTCGGCAAGAGGACCGCGATGTTCGCCCGGTTCTCCACGGTCGCGGGTGAGCGTGGCGCGGCCGATGCGGAGCGGGACATCCGCGGCTTCGCCCTGAAGTTCTACACCGACGAGGGTAACTGGGACCTGGTCGGGAACAACACCCCTGTGTTCTTCTTCCGCGACCCGCTGAAGTTCCCCGATCTCAACCACGCGGTGAAGCGCGATCCGCGTACCAACCTCCGCGACCCCGAGAACAACTGGGACTTCTGGACCAACCTCCCCGAATCCCTGCACCAGGTCACCATCGTGATGTCCGACCGAGGCATTCCCGCCTCGTACCGTCACATGCACGGGTTCGGCTCGCACACCTACAGCCTGGTCAACGCCGAGGGCGAGCGGTTCTGGGTCAAGTTCCACCACCGGACCGAGCAGGGCATCAAGAACCTCACCGACGCCGAGGCCCAGGCCCTCATCGGCAGGGACCGCGAGTCGCACCAGCGTGACCTGTTCGACGCGATCGAGAACGGCGACTTCCCGAAGTGGAAGCTGTTCATCCAGGTCATGCCGGAGGCCGACGCGGAGAGCTACCGCTTCCACCCCTTCGACCTCACCAAGGTCTGGTCGAAGAAGGATTACCCGCTGATCGAGGTCGGTGAGTGGGAGCTCAATCGCAACCCCGACAACTACTTCGCGGATGTCGAGCAGGCCGCCTTCACCCCGGCGAACGTGGTGCCGGGCATCGGTTTCTCCCCCGACCGGATGCTGCAGGGCCGGCTCTTCTCCTACGGCGACGCCCAGCGTTACCGCCTCGGCGTTAACCACCACCAGATCCCCGTCAACACCCCGAAGAACCCGGTGAACTCCTACCACCGCGACGGCGGCATACGCGTCGACGGCAATCACGGGGCCACCCCGGGCATCGAGCCCAATTCCTACGGACTCTGGCAGGAGCAGTCCGCCTACCGTGAGCCAGGCCAGGCCGTGGGAGCGGTCGCCGACCGGTTCGACTACCGTGCGGACGACGACAACTACTTCGAGCAGCCCGGTAATCTGTTCCGCCTGATGAGCTCCGAGCAACAGCGGGCTCTCTTCGAGAACACGGCGCGCGCGATCAACGGCGCGTCGCAGCGCACCGTCGAACGGCACATCGCCAACTGCACCCAGGCCGATCCGGCCTACGGCGAAGGCGTCCGCAAGGCGATCGAGGCCCTGGCAGCCGGGGACCTCTGACCCCGGCCCCCCGGAGCGGAACACGCCAGACGCCCAGGGCCTGGAGAATGCACGTATGACCAGCGGTGAGCTGACTCCCGAGCAGACGGAACGCGTCGTGGCCGTCGCCATGGATCTGGCCCGGCTGGGCAGTACCGAGCAACTGGTGGAGTTCATGGAGCACGGGCTCCCGGTGGATGTGAGCGACGCGGCGGGCAACACGCTCCTGATGCTCGCCGCGTATCACGGTCACGCCGACACCGTGCGGGCCCTGGTCCGGCTCGGCTCCGACCCGGATGTGTGCAACGCACGGGACCAGACCCCCATCGCCGGCGCCCTGTTCAAGGGCGCGGACGACGTGGTGGCGGTACTGCGGCAGGCCGGCGCGGAGCTGGACACAGGTACGCCGACGGCACGGGAGACCGCATCGATGTTCGGCCGTGCCCACCTGCTCGCGGATGACGACGCGGACTGACGACGTGGACTGACGGTCCGTGGTTCCCGCAAGCGGTGAGGGCGGCGTCGAGGTAGTCGGTGCGCCCGGTGGCCTGGAGCATCACGACGCCGCCCTGGATGGCGGTGAGGATCCTGCGTACGCGGTCGCGTGCCGTCTCGGGTTCGTCGGGTGTGATGGCCCGCATGCCGCGCCCGAGTGCTTCCTCCCAGTCGTCGAAGAGGGTGGTGAGGACGGTGCAGGCCTGGGAGGACCGAGCTCCTCCCGGCTGAGCCGGGGATACAAACAGAGCGCCTCGTAGCGTACAAGCATGGCCCACTGTGCGCCGACGTGTGCCGGACCGTCGTGTCGGAAAGCTCCGGGCGGCTGGCGGCGACGGTGGTCCGCACGGGATCGGCGGGCCAGGACGCCGAGCCGGTGTTCCCTCCGACGGTGCAACCACTCAGCGCGGCCACGGCGCTGACGACGAGGGCGGTGCCGTACCGGGTCGACGGACGGGACGAGCGGGTGGGGCGCAGGCGCCGTGTTCGGGGGTACGTGTGCCATTCATACCTGGACAACGGCCTGGACCCCGTCGCGGGTTGCCTCCGGACATGACCGGTTCGCCGCCCGGTCCGAACGGACCTGCAGCGCCAGTCAAATGACGTACCGGTGGGCGGGGGCGCCGGGCGTGGAGGCGGTTGGTGCGGGGGAGTTGGGTGGCGGTGACGTATGCGGTGTCAGGGTCAGGTGACGGATGTCGTGGGGTGTGCTGGTGGGGGAGAGTCGGGGTGAGGTTCTCGACCACGAAAGGGATTTCCGTCATGAACGGCGAACAGGCCGGTGTCCGGGCAGGTCAGGCGGTGTCGGGGGAGTTGCCGGTTCTTTGTCTGGACGTCCGGCGGGTGCTGGACGGTGTGCCGGTGCATCCCATTCGGGCCGAGTTCCGGTTCGATGCGGTGTCGCCGATGGTGGTGTCGGTGACGTTCACTCCTTGGCGTGGCCGGGGTGTGACGTGGCGTATCGGTCGCGAGTTGTTGTATCGGGGGTTGTACGAGGAGAGCGGGGAGGGTGACGTGCAGGCGTGGCCGGTGCAGGGTGAGGAGGGGGAGGTGGCCTGGCTGCTGTTGGAGTCGAGGGAGAGCAGCGCGGTGTTCGAGCTGCCTGTCGCGGAGGTCGGGGAGTGGCTGGAGGCCACGTACAAGATCGTGTCGGCGGAGGCGGAGGCGGACGCCCTGGACTGGGGCGCCTTCCTCGGCGAATTGCTGGACGACCGCGAACGGTCCGACGACTGACCCACTGTCCCGCGGTCACTTGACCGATGTGTGTGCCGGACGCCGGCGGGCCAGTGTGAACGATTCGTACGGCGCTGTCGTGCGTCGTGTTTCCGCACGGAGGTATTCATGACCACGTTCGGCAGGAGACGGGGGTCGGCTCGCGGCCCGCACGTGGAACCGCCGCCCCTTCCACGGCGCCCGTTCCTGGGCGACCGCGCGCAGGCCGGCCCTGACCGTGGTGCGGGACCACGGCGCTCACGACAGCCCGGTCGCCCTGCGGACGTTGGTGAAGTCGCCGATGCCCGGTGATGTGCGCGGCGCGCTGGTCACCGCGGTGGGCCGCTTCCCGGCGCCGGCTCCAGGTCGTCCGGGCGCCGCTCACCTCGCCCACCCGTATACCGCCGGGCGAGATCCTGCTGTCCTGGGTTCCGGCCGGCGAAGGCCGGATGGACGTCACGGCCCACCCAGGGCTTGCGGGTGAGCAGGTGCTGCTCGCCACCTGGCCGGGGCTGAACGGCGACTGGTCGGACATCGTCCGCCCCACCGTCGCCGAGGTGCGCGAGCTGCATGCCGCGCTGCGTCTGGCCACGGTCGTGCTGGGCCGCCTGAGCGACACCTCACCTGAAGGGACCGAAGGGACCGGAAAACCGGATCGCTTTCCCGGAGTGCGAGTCGAGGATGGATGCGACTTGCCTGCTGCGTTGTTGGGGGTGGGGAAGGCGGCGGGGCATCCGCAGTCCGATGCCGGCCTCCGCGGCCCGCTCCCCGAGCGAACCCAGGGCTTCGCGCTCCTCCCGGGTGAGCCTGCGGCGGGTCGCGCACACACCCGCCAGGATCTCGGCGTACCCCTCCAGGTACTCCTCGGCCGGCTCTCTCTCCGTCACGGTCCCTCCCCGATTCCTGACGCGTCGCTGACGAGTTCTTGACGCGCGGGGACCAAGAGTGGCGCGCCGTCCGTCAGGGTTCGCGCCCGGCATCAAGACGACGTCAAAGACTGCCTGGCAGCGGCAATGCCTTGGGCCGTGGTCCTGCTTCAGGATGGCCCCACCGGAGGCATGGGCGTGGGCCTGATGCTGGAAGACGGAAACCGCGACGGGACAGGGGGAGCGATGGGGCGGCCACGATGATCACACAGGCCGTCGGCGAGCTGAGTCTCACCGGCACCGGCCGCATCCGCACCGAGCGCACCTGTATGCCCCGGGACGTAGTCGCTGGCGGTGACCAGGTGCTGCCCCGGCTCTCGCGGCGCGACGGACCCGCGCCACCCGCGCGCACGTCCCACCGGACGGCATGCGTCGCGGCCCGACGGTGCAGCCGCGCCCGCGCACCGCCAGAACTAACGCAGGAAGAGGGGAACCAGCATGGCCAAGTCTGTACACGCGGCGATCGGAGAGCACCCGATCCACTGCCTGATGTGCGACAACGACACGTTCCGCAAGCGGGAGGTCAAGCTGAACAGCACGGGGATGGAGCTCTTCGACCTGGCCTGGGCGAACGAGTCGGCGACCGGCCTGATCTGCCAGTCGTGCGGCTACGTCCACCTGTTCGTCAACCGTGACCTCCGGTTCAACCAGGCCCGTGGGTGATGTGGGCGGACAACGGAATGACCTCAAGGGCACGAACGCGCTCGCTCGCGTTCCGCCAGGTGAGGGGCCCCCGTGGTTCCGGGCGCAGTACTCCTGCCCCCGGGAGGGACCCTGGAGCTGCGGAGCGTTGCGCAGGACCCCGCCGCTGCGGTCGCCTGGATCGAGGAACGGCCGGTCTGGCCGACCAGCCCACTGACCGCCCTCTCCGAGGACGACGCGGAGGAGTCCTTCCGGCAGTACGTGACGGACCTCGTCCCGCCCGGCGTCGCACTCGACGCCCCAGCCACACCTGGCTGTCGGGAGGATTCCTCACCCGACAGGTAACGCTCCAGGCCCTTGACGTGCCGCTTCCCGGCCAAACGCAACGGTGTTGAGATCTTGGTCGTGGGATGATCTTGGTTCGTGGCAGTTGGAGATCTGACGGACGAGCAATGGGCGGTGCTGGAGCCGTTGTTGCCGAGGGGCAAGAAGCCCGGCGCCCGCTGACGTGGGCCCGGCGACAGCTGATCGACGGCATACGGTTCCGGGTCCGCACCGGTGTCCATTTGGCGGGACATGCCCGCCGAGTACGGAACCTGGGGTCGGGTGTACGACCTGTTCCGTCGATGGCAGCGGGACGGCACCTGGCATCGGATCTTCACCGCGTTGCAGGCCCGGGCGGATGCCAAGGAGCTGATCACCTGGGACCTCAACGTAGACTCCACGATCGTGCGCGCCCACCAGCACGCCGCCGGTGCGCGTAAAAAGGGGAGTTCCAACCGGAACCGCCTGGCGGTGTCGCCTGCGAGCCGGACGACCACGGCCAGGACGCTCCCGCGGCGGTCTTACCACCAAGCTGCACCTGGCCGTCGAACAGAGGCAGAAGCCCATGTCCATCGTGATCACGGCCGGGCAGCGCGGGGATTCTCCGCAGTTCGACGTCGTGCTGGGCCGCATCCGGGTGCCCCGACTGGGGTGCGGCAGGCCCCGCGTGCGCCCGCGACGGGTACGGGCGGACAAGGCGTACGCGTCCCGCAAGAACCGCGCCTACCTGCGGCGTCGCGGTATCCGCTGCACCATTCCGGACAAGGCCGACCAGGTCCGCAACCGCAAGAAGCGCGGGTCCAGCGGTGGCCGGCCACCGAAGTTCGACCCAGAGGACTACAAGGCCCGGCACGCGGTCGAGTGCGGCATCAATCGCCTCAAGAGACATCGAGCCGTGGCCACCAGGTACGACAAACTCGCGGTCCGCTCCGAGGCTACCGTCCTCGTTGCCGCCATCAACGAGTGGTTGTGACGTACTGGTCCGACAACAACTCGAACACCCGTACTCGCCGACCGCAGGTGGGATTGACGGTCTCACGGACCGGATGCATCCCCAGTTTGGCCGTGATCCGTTCGGAGGCGTCGTTGCCCACTTGAGTGATGCTGACGATCCGCTCCAGCCCTCGTTCTTCGAACCCGAACCGTACAGCGGCCGCAGCGGCCTCGGTGGCCAAGCCCTGCCCCCAGTGGGAACGTCCCAGCCGCCAGCCGGCCTCAACCGCCGGCAGTACCTCCGGCAAGAAGTCGGGCACCGAAAGGCCGGTGAACCCGGCCAGCTCGCCAGTGGACCGGATCTCCACGGCGAACAGGCCGAAGCCCTGTGACTCCCACTCGCTCTCCCATGCCTGGACCCCGCCGCGAGTCTGCTGTTCGTCACGGACGCTGCCGTCACGGATCCACCGCATGACCTCGGGGTCGGCATTGACGGCAGCCATGGGCGCAACGTCTTCCTCGCGCCAGCGACGCAGGATCAAACGGGGAGTCTCAAGCGTGACCATCCAATCATTCTGGATCACAAATGGGCTCTCCGCCATCCTCACCAGGCACTTTCGATACATGTCCTAGGCGCCGTTGCGGACCTTCTTGACGAGCTTGGCCAGCTCCAGGCTCCGGCATTGGGGACGCACCCGCCGACTGCCTTCGTCACACGGAGAGTTGTCGCGAACGGGGCTTCGCAGCCGGTCTTCGGACCAGGATGCGCGTGAGCTCGTTCGATGCGTCGGTGTAGGCGTACTTCCCAGTCGGCGCAGGCGCCGGCTCGACACGTTATCGACAAGGCATCCCCCAGGGGATGCCAGCAGCGCGGCCGGACTCACACACCCTGCCCCGTCCGCCCATCCGCGAGACGTCTAACATCATGTGGCGTTTCGTCGTCGGACGCCGATGCCCGCCTGGCCGTGTCCGCCGCCCAACGCCCACGACGTCCGCCGCACAGCGATGGAGTCGGGTATCGAGCAGCCGAGGAGAGGAACGTTCATGCGCGCTCGGAGCATCGGCGCGGCCGCCGCAACAGCATTGGCGCTGGTGGCTGCCCGAGACCTCGTCCAGAAGAAGCACGCACTGCTCCGGAACTTCCCGGTGATCGGGCACGCCCGGTACCTGTTGGAGACGATCGGGCCGGAACTGCGCCAGTACGTCGTGACGTCCAACGAGGAGGAGCGCCCGTTCAGTCGTGACCAGCGCACCTGGATCTATGCGTCGGCGAAGGAAGAGAACAACTACTTCGGGTTCGGAACCGACGTAGACGTCGAGCACGTGCAGGGGCACGCGTACGTGAAGCAGCGGACGTTCGCCGGCACGCTGCCCGATCTGCACGACCCGCAGGCCCCGCTGCCCTCGGCCAAGGTGCTGGGCGGCCCGCGCGGGCGCGCCAAGGCGTTCCGGCCGGCGAGCGTGGTGAACATCTCGGCGATGAGCTTCGGATCGCTGTCCGGCGCGGCCATCACGGCGCTCAACAAAGGCGCGGCGCTGGCCGGCGCGATGCAGAACACGGGCGAGGGCGGCCTCTCGCCGTACCACCGCAACGGCGGCGACCTCGTCCTCCAGATCGGGACGTCGTACTTCGGTTGCCGCAACGAGGACGGCACCTTCAACCTCGACAAGCTCAAGGACGTGGTCGCAGGCGCCCCGGTCAAGGCGATAGAGATCAAGCTCTCCCAGGGCGCCAAGCCGGGGCTCGGTGGGATGCTGCCGGGCGCGAAGGTGACCCCCGAGATCGCCAAGATCCGCGGCATCCCGGCCGGCAAGGACTGCGCCTCCCCCTCTCGGCACACCGCGTTCCACGACGTCGACTCGATGCTCGACTTCGTGGAGCTGCTCGCCACCGAGACCGGTCTGCCGGTCGGGATCAAGAGCGCGGTGGGGGAGATGAGCTTCTGGCAGGAGCTGGCCACGCTGATGGCGCGTGGTGATCGTGGGGTCGACTTCGTGACCATCGACGGAGGCGAGGGCGGCACCGGGGCGGCGCCGCTGATCTTCACCGACTCGGTGTCGCTGCCGTTCCGGATGGGCTTCTCTCGCGTCTACAGCACGTTCGCCGAGCTGGGGCTGACCGACGACCTCACCTTCATCGGCTCCGGCAAGCTCGGCCTGCCCGAGAACGCCGTCGTCGCCTTCGCCCTGGGTGTCGACATGATCAACGTGGCCCGTGAGGCGATGCTGTCCATCGGCTGCATCCAGGCGCAGAAATGCCACACCGACACATGCCCCACCGGCATCGCCACCCAGAACCCGTGGCTGGTGCGCGGTGTCGACGCGCCCTCGAAGGCCACCCGGGCCGCTGTCTACCTGCGCACCCTGCGTAAGGAGCTGCTGAAGGTCTCGGGAGCTGTCGGCGTCGCCCACCCGGCACTCATCACCACCACCGACATCGAGATCATGAACGGCGACTACGACGCCCGCACCCTGGCCGGCGTCTACGGCTACAAGGACGGCTGGGGCGAACTCGGCCCGGAGATCGCCCAGGAGATCACGGCACTGCTCACCACCAAACCGACCCCTCCCGAGAAGCCTGTCGGCTGACGTGTGACGAGTTGCCGGTGCCTGATCTGCGAGGTCGGGCGGGGTCGATCCCGGATACCTGTGGAACACCAACGCCACGGCCTGGCGGGACACCACCAGGCAAATCCGCCACCAGGTCCGGGGGCACGTGGGCCGGGTGAAGACGTATCACCGGGTGGTGAACCGAGGCCCGGCCGACGAACCCGTCCTGTTCTGACGCGGGGCGCTCGGCATCGCCACCCAGCAACTCCCGTCGTGATTCTGGGAGTGAGGGGTGACCCGCCCTCACCGAGGGCGGCGCGGGCTTCCTTCAGCTGGCCAAAGTGCCTTGCACAAGGGCCGCCCGGGAAACGGGGCGGCTTTTGTGCTTTCCGGGCCCGGTCAGCAGCAGGCGGCGGGGCTGTGAGGCATGCGACTACCGGCGCCAGACCGAGGCCCTGGTCGGCGAGGCCGGCCTGAGTACCTGTTTGTGATCCTCGGTTCTGGGTGGCTTGGAGCTCCTACGCTGTCGCGGTGTCCGTGGGCACTGCGGCGCGATGCTGATGAGGATCTCCGAAACCTCCACCGCGGCTCGGTTGATCCCTCAGACTTGTTCTTGTTTCTCAGTGACGAAGGGACGGCAATGGCGAAAAGTGCACTCCTCGTGATGGACGTCCAACGGGACATCGTTGACGTCGCCGACGACGGCTCCGGATACCTGCCACGCCTGCGCAGGGCGATCGACGGGGCCCGGGCGGCGAACATCCCCGTGATCTATGTGGTTATCGCGTTGCGGCCCGGATTTCCGGAAGTCGGCACGCGAAACAGGGCTCTCACCGCCATCGCGCGGGCCGGCTTATATGTCGAGGGCGACCCGGGCACCGAGATCCACCCCGAGGTCGCGCCCCGGCCGGGCGACGTGATGGTCTCCAAGAGACGGGCGAGCGCGTTCTCGGGCAGCGATCTCGACGTGGTGCTGAGGGCACGCGGTATCGACAGCCTCGTGCTCACCGGCATCGCCACCAGCGCTGTGGTGCTGTACACCCTGTGCCAGGCGAACGACCTGGACTTCGGCCTCACCGTCCTCTCCGACGGCTGTCTGGACACCGACCCAGAGGTGCACCGGGTCCTCATCGAGCGACTCTTCCCGCAGTGGGCGGATGTCGTCACCGTCGACGACTGGCTCAATGCGATCGCACCCCGATAGCGGCAGACCGTTCCTATCCAGTGCGCATGAGTGAGTCCTGGACCCACTGCTGTGTACTGGGCGCATCCCGAACGGTGTTGGATGCGCTGGGTTCCCGCTTTCGCGTCCCGTTCGGTGACGGCTCTCCAGGGGCCGGTCCGTTGTGGGCGGGCGGGTTCCCTCACGTCCCCGGGTGCTCGGTGGGGCCTGGGCGGTCCGATGCCCCGCACGATCTCTCCGGTCGTGTGGGGGCGGTGCCGTCCGACGCCGGACCGGGTGTCCGAGAGCGCGTCGTCCGATCGCGATGCCGGCGGCATCGTGACGGGACATGGTGCGGTGGGAGGTGACCAGCGGCTTCTGCCAGTGCTGGGCACCCCACTGGGAGGTGTAGGCGGGGTCGACCGCGACGATCGCGAGGCCGTGTTCGGCGGCCATGGAGACGAGGCGGGCCTTGAGCCTGCCGGTCGGGATGCCGGAGATGAGCTGCCGGAATCGCTTCTTGCGGCCGTGCTTCTCCCGGGTCTTCTCGGTGGTGAAGTCGAGGTCTTCGATGCCGATCGCGGCGACCCCGGCCTGCCTGGCCCAGTGGATCAGCCGGGTCAGGGCGTGGCGGATCTGTGCGTCGCGGTGACCGGCGGTGCCGGACAGGTCGTAGGGGAAGCGGTGCGGGTCGCCGATGGGGTTGCCGTGCCGGTCGAGGCGGTAGGCGGCGAAGTGGTCGGCGTTGGTGTCGACGCCGATCATGCCCCGGGCACGGGCGGTCTCCAACGGGATGGTCTGGATGACGGGGCGTTGCCAGGATGCGGTGAGGTACCAGCGGCCGCGGTCCACGTCGAGGTGGATGCGGTAGGCGACGGCCCGGTTCGCTTCGATGCGGTCGGCCCACTCCTGGCCCCGGTGCACGAAGCCGATACGGGTGGTGAGGGTGTACCGGCCGTGCTTGGCATTGGCCAGGTGGGCGAGCGGGGCAGGCAGTCTGATGCTGACCTCGCCGTCCGGGGTGACGCGGACCGTCTCGTTCCCGAACCGCTTCCCCGACTCACCATCAGCGGCGATGAACCAGCGTTCCGCGTCCCAGCGTTCCCGCCACTGGTCTTCGGTGAGCCGGGCCCGGGTGAGGTGGTGGCGGGTGTTGAGGAGACGCTTGCCGCCCCGCACCACACGAACCCGCCCGGCCTGCCGGTCACGGACCACGGCCGCATGCCGTACCTCCAATGCGGCGAGGCGGCGGGACTTGTGGAGGCGTTGTCAACTTGTCAGGCGAGGTGTCGGGTGAGGGTGTGTCAGGGCGTGGTGGGGCCGGGTTTCGGCTCGGTGTTCAGGGTGCGGCGGGCAG
>NZ_JBEZKL010000070.1:0-38472 GCF_040704695.1 Streptomyces sp. NPDC048411 | reverse complement strand
CGCCCGGAGCACCGGTCCGCCGTTCAGGCACCTGCCGGTCCTCAGCGCCGGGCATATTCGCGGAAGCCGCGCCCCGTCTTGCGGCCGAGGCAGCCGGCCGCCACCAGGTGCTCCAGCAGCGGCGCCGGGGCCAGGCCCGGGTCGCGGAACTCGCTGTGCAGCACCTTCTCGATGGCGAGCGAGACATCGAGCCCGACGACGTCCAGGAGCTCGAACGGGCCCATCGGGTAGCCGCCGCCCAGCTTCATCGCGGCGTCGATGTCATCGAGGGTCGCGTAGTGCTGCTCGACCATCTTGATCGCGTTGTTGAGGTACGGGAACAGCAGCGCGTTCACGATGAATCCGGCCCGGTCCCCGCAGTCCACCGGGTGCTTGCGGATCTTCCCGCACACCTCACGGACGGTTGCGTGGACATCGTCCGAGGTCAGCACCGTACGGACCACCTCGACGAGCTTCATCGCGGGTGCCGGGTTGAAGAAGTGCATCCCGATGACGTCCTGCGGACGCGAGGTCGCCCGCGCGCATGCCACGACCGGCAGCGACGAGGTGGTCGTGGCGAGCACCGCGCCCGGCTTGCAGATCTTGTCCAGCGTGCCGAACAGCTGCTGCTTGACCGCCAGATCCTCGGCGACCGCCTCGACCGCGAGGTCGACATCGGCGAACGAGTCCAGCGAACCGGCGGCGGTGATCCGGCCCAGGGTCTCGTCCCGCGCCTCCGCCGTCAGCCGCCCCTTGGTGACCGAACGCTCCAGCGACTTGGCGATCCTCCCCTTCGCGGTGTCCGCCTTCTCCTGGCTGCGCGCGGCGAGCACCACGTTGTAACCGGTCTTCGCGAAGACCTCCGCTATACCCGAGGCCATCGTCCCGGAGCCCGCGACGCCCACCGACCGGACCGTGCGCCCGGCCTCCACTCCGGCGCTCTCGAGCGGCGTCTGCGCGTCCGGTACCACCGTCCGGCTGCCCGGCGCCACGTACGTGTAGAAGCCGCGGCCCGCCTTGCGGCCGGTCAGACCTGCCTCGGTGAGCTGCTTGAGGATCGGAGCGGGGGCGTGCAGCCGGTCGTGCGACGCGGAGTACATCGCCTCCAGGACGGTACGGGCGGTGTCGACGCCGATCAGGTCGAGCAGGGCGAGGGGGCCCATCGGCAGCCCGCAGCCCAGCTTCATGGCCGCGTCGATGTCCTCACGGGAGGCGTAGTTCGCCCCGTACATCGCGGCGGCCTGGTTGAGGTAGCCGAAGAGGAGCCCGTCGGCGACGAAACCCGGCCGGTCGCCCACCGCAACCGGTTCCTTGCCGAGCTCGCGGGCGAGCTCCGTGACCGCCTCGACGGCCGGCGGCGCGGTCAGCACCGAGGAGACCACCTCGACCAGCTTCATCGCGGGCGCCGGGTTGAAGAAGTGCAGGCCCAGCACGCGCTCGGGGTGCTGCGACTCTGCCGCAAGCCGGGTCACCGAGAGGGCGTTCGTGCCGGTCGCCAGGATCGTGGTGGGGGAGACGATCGCGTCGAGTTCGCGGAAGAGCTGCTGCTTGAGCTCGTACGACTCGGGCACGACCTCGATGACGAGCTGGGCGTCTGCCGCGGCCTGCAGGTCGGAGAAGGTACGGAACCGGGCGAGCGCGTCCAGGCGCTCCCCCTCGGTGATCCGCTCCTTCTGCACGGCGCGGGCGGTGGAGGCCTCCAGGGCGGCGACGGCCTGACGGGCGGCCGCGTCGCTGACGTCGATACCGATGACCTCGCGGCCGGCCCGGGTCAGGACCTCGGCGATGCCGATGCCCATCGTGCCGAGACCGACGACGGCGATGGTGGAGAGAGGGGTGTCCATCATGGGACTCCAGAGGATGAGTGACGACTGAGTGGGCGCACGGCGCGCACGGATCGGCTGGGGCCACAAGGGTCCACACCAGCGCATGGCGTGCGGGATTTGCGTGTCGAGGTGTTCCTGGCCGGGGGTGCGGGAGGCACGCCCGGACGGGAGAGGGGGCGACGGACTCTGTCCCGGAGTCGCGTCTCACAAAGCTGCCGAACCGACAAGCACTCCGGGTGGCTGCGTCACCAGGCCACTGGAGTCGGCGGGGGTGGTGTCCCGCTCACATGAGATTAACCGGCGAGTAACGAGCGCGCCAGCCCCGATTCGCTGTGCGCCGGGTCACACTCACCGTGGCCGCGGATACCCTCAGGGTCATGGACGAGGAGTTCCGGTCGCTGACCGACCGGCTGGCGGACGAGGCGGGGGAGTCGGCTGCGTACCGCAGACTGCTCGCCACCGACGACGACGAGGAGCTGGCCCGGGTCCTCGTCGAACGGGAGCGACCGCTCTGGGCGCGTGAGATCGCCGCGTTCCGGCTCGGCTGCGGCGGTGACCGACGGGCCTTCGAGGCACTGGTCCTGCTGCTCAACCACCGCGACCCGGAGCGCTGCGTCTCCGCGGCCCACGCCCTGGTGCGCCTGGGCGACCCCCGCACCCCGCGTGCCGCCGCCGCGCTCGCGACGAACACCCTGCGCACCGCGTACGCCCTGCACCCGGTCCGTCTGCTCACCGCCCTGCGGGCCCCCGAGTCCGTCCCGGCGCTGATCAGCACCCTGGAGCGGCTGCTGGGGCCGGACGAGCCGCACTGGCGGGTCGCGCTGGCCTGTGTGGAGGGTCTGGGGCAGCTCGGCGACGCGCGGGCCCGCCCGGTCCTGGAGGCGGCACTGCCGCACCCCAGGCTGGCCGGAGCGGCGGAGCGGGCGATCAGCCGACTGCCGTCACCCGGCAGGCTCTGAGGACGCAGCAGCGGCCGGCCGGGTCCGGCTCCCTTCGCCGGACCCGGCCCCGGTTCCCTCAGCGGTGGAAGCCGAGCAGCCCGTGCAACGTGCCGCCCCTGTTGTTCGCGCGCGTCGCCGACTTCGCCGCCCCGGCGGTCAGCGGCTTCGGTTCGGGTGACGTCCCGCACACCGCATCCACGTCGCCGAGGCCGCCGATGGCGCGAGGGACGGTGCCCTTGGCGAGATAGTCCGTCAGGTAGGTGTCCAGGCATGCGTTGCCGCTCAGCGTGACACCGTGGTTGCCGCCGCCCTGCTCGACGACCAGGCTGGAGCCGCGGAGCCGCCGGTGCAGGGTGACCCCGCCCGCGTACGGTGTGGCCGCGTCCTCCGTGGCCTGGAAGAGGAGCACCGGCGGAAGCGCCTTGTTCGAGACCCGTACCGGCTTCAACGGCGCCACCGGCCAGGAGGCGCACGGCGCGTTGTACCAGGTGTTGCTCCAGGTGTAGAAGGGCGCTTTGGCGTGCACCTTCCAGCTGTCGTTGCGCCAGGTGTTCCAGCTCGGCGGCCACCGGGAGTCACGGCACTGCACGGCCAAGTACACGGAGTAGCCGTTGTCGCCTTTCGCGTCGACGGCACCGAGCCGGTCGTACGCGGCGACGAGCGCGTTCTGGTCCTTGTGGTTCACGTACGCGGCGAACGCGTCGGCCAGATAGGGCCAGTACCCGTTGTAGTAGCCGCCCGGCAGGAAGGTCTCCTCCAGCTCGCTCGGGCCGACCTTCTTGCCCGCGGGCTGTTTCCGCACCGCGTCGCGCATCCGGTACCAGGCTGCCTCGACCCTCGCCGGGTTGTTGCCGAGCCGGTACGTCTCGTCGTGCTTCGCCACCCATGCGGCGAACGCCTTCTGGCGGGCGTCGAACGCGTAGTTCTGGCCGATGTTGTCCTCGTACCAGACACCCTCCGGGTCGACGTTCGAGTCGAGCACCAGCCGCCGCACCCGCTGCGGGAACAGCTTCGCGTACACCGCGCCCAGGTACGTACCGTACGAGTACCCGAAGTAGTTGATCTTCGGGGCGCCGGTGGCCTGCCGGATCACATCGAGGTCCTTGGCGGCGCTGACCGTGTCCATGTACGGCAGCAGGTCGGGGTACTTCCTCCCGCACTCCGAGGCGAAGTTGCGCGCCCGGTCGCGGCGGGTCCGCTCGTCGACGAGGGTCCGCGGCACCGAGTCGGGCCGCGGCGGCTTGAAGTACTTGGGTACGCAGTCCAGTGCCGGGGAGCTCTTCCCGACCCCGCGCGGGTCGAACCCGATCACGTCGTACTGCGCGGCGACGTCCTTCGGGAGCGAGGAGGCCACGAACCCGGCCATGGTCAGCCCGCTGCCGCCAGGACCCCCGGGGTTGACGAAGAGCGGACCCTGCGAGGTCTTCGCGGTGTGCGGGATCCGGGAGAGGGCGAGGGTGATCCGCCGGCCCGACGGATCGTCATGATTGAGCGGTGTACTGACCTTTGAGCACTGCAGTTTGGGATACGCCTTGGTGCCACAGCCGGTCCAGCGGAGTTGCGCGGCATGCGGTGCGACGGCGGTGGCGGCAGCCGGGGACGGCACGGCGGTCACCAGACCGGCGACTGTCGCACCGACGGCGATCAGAATTCCTGAACGATTCGTCATATGGCCTCCCGTGGTGGGGGAATGCGGCTGCGTGTGGCACAGCCCCCGCCGCATGCTCCCCGCATTCGGGCACGGAAGGACATGATCGGGTGAGAGTTGACCCGTTTGCCGGGGTGGTGACGGAGGCTCAGAGCAGGGTCGGCGCGGTGGACCCGGGACCGTCCGGCGCCGGCTGCCGGTCGCGCCGTTGTCGAAGGTGCGCGTGGTCACCGCGTCCGGGCGAAGAGTGTGCCCGTCCCGGCCTCGCGGGTGTTCTCGACCGGATTGTCCAGCGCGTGGACGCCTCCTGGACAGCGCCGGAGAGAGAATGGAACACCTGTTCCTGTGATCGTTTATTTCCCCTTCGTCCCGGCCCGGATTTTGAGCGGCGTGCCGGAGGTGATTGGCTCAGCACACCCCCGAACAACCGAAGTGCTGGAGGAACAGCCATGGCGCAGGTCGAGGCCACGACAGAGCGGATCATCGCGGCGGACGCGGAGACGGTGTTCGACGCGCTGGCCGACTACCAGGAGGTCCGGGGCAAGGTCCTGCCCGGCCACTTCAGCGAGTACGAGGTCCGTGAGGGCGGTGACGGTGAAGGTACCCTCGTCCACTGGAAGCTCCAGGCCACCAGCAAGCGGGTCCGCGACTGCCTGCTCGACGTGACCGAGCCGACCGACGGGCAGCTCGTCGAGAAGGACCGCAACTCGTCGATGGTCACCACGTGGACCGTCACCCCGGCCGGTGAGGGCCGGTCCAAGGCCGTCGTCTCGACCGTCTGGAACGGCGCGGGCGGCATCGGCGGATTCTTCGAGAGGACCTTCGCGCCCAAGGGTCTTGCGCGCATCTATGACGAGTTGTTGCAGAACCTCGCGACGAAGGTCGAGAAGTAGCCTCACGTATCGCTGACCGGCCTCACCGGTTCGGGTGGTTTTCCCGGCCGGTCGGTTGTGCGCCGTAGTGGCTCCCACCGGGGGATAAGCCCCCCGAGTGCGCCGTCAGCGCCCCTCGTCGCGTTTGCCCTCCCTTGTCGCGCAATGCGAGAAATGGGCGGCGCAGATGCGACGAGGGGAGCGGCACGTGGCGGGTGGAATCACTCTGGTGAAGGACGAGCCGGACGGGGCGGAGGGCGACGTCGAGGCGGCGACCGCGGATCCGCACGGTGCTCGGACCGCCGCCCTGCCCGATGCGGAGACTACTCCGCCCTCGCCGCCACCGGGTCCCGACGCCGCGGAGATCAGCCCTCGCCGGATCCGGCTGGTTTTCCTCGGGCTGATGCTCACCCTGCTGCTCGCGGCGCTCGACCAGATGATCGTCGCCACCGCGCTGCCGAAGATCGTCGGTGAGCTGCACGGCCTGGAGAAGATGTCCTGGGCCGTCACCGCCTATCTCCTCGCCTCCACCATCGGGCTGCCGATCTACGGCAAGCTCGGCGATCTCTTCGGCCGCAAGAGCGTCTTCCAGTTCGCCATCGTCGTCTTCGTCGTCGGCTCCGCGCTGGCCGGCTGGTCCCGGACCATGGACGAACTGATCGCCTTCCGCGCCGTCCAGGGCATCGGCGGCGGCGGGCTCATGATCGGGGTCCAGGCGATCATCGCGGACGTCGTACCGCCCCGCGAGCGCGGCCGTTTCATGGGGCTGATCGGCGCCGCCTTCGGTCTCGCGTCCGTCGCCGGACCGCTGCTCGGCGGGTTCTTCACCGACCATGCTTCCTGGCGCTGGTGCTTCTACATCAACGTCCCGTTCGGACTGGTCACACTGGCCGTCATCACGGTCGTACTGAAACTCCCCAAACCCGACGTCCGGCCCCGGCTCGATGTGCTCGGCGCGCTGCTGCTGGCCGCCGCCTCCACCTGCGTGGTGCTGCTGACCAGTTGGGGCGGTACGGAGTACGCCTGGGGCTCGCGCACCATCCTCGGGCTGGCCGCCGGGGCTGCCGGAACGGCTCTGCTCTTCCTGGTCGTCGAGCGTCGCGCGCCCGAACCGGTGATTCCGCTGAGGCTGTTCCGCGACTCGATCTTCAATGTGACCGCGCTCGTCGGCGCGGTCGTCGGCGTCGCACTGTTCGGCGCCGCCAGCTATCTGCCGACGTTCCTGCAGATGGTCGACGGCGCCACCGCCACCGAATCCGGGCTGCTGATGCTCCCGATGATGGGCGGAATCGTCGGCGCGTCCGTCGTCTCCGGCCAGATGATCTCCCGTACCGGCCGCTACCGCGTCTACCCGATCGTCGGGAGTGCGATCTCGGTTGTCGGCATGTGGCTGCTCTCCCGCCTCGAAACCGACACCCCACGCCTCGAATACAGCATCGCGCAGGCCGTCCTCGGCATCGGGATCGGCCTGATCATGCCGGTGCTCGTCCTTGCCGTGCAGAACTCCGTACCACCCGCCGACCTCGGCACCGCCACCAGCGCGAGCAACTACTTCCGGCAGATCGGCGGCAGCGTCGGCGCCGCCGTCTTCGGAACGCTCTTCGCGGGCCGTCTCGCCGACGCCCTCGCCGTCCGCCTCCCCTCCGGCGCCGACCTCCCCGCCCCCGAGTCGATCACCCCGCAGCTGGTCCACGCCATGGAGCCGGCCCTCCGCGACAGCTACATCCAGGCGTACGCCGACGCGATGCCGCGGATCTTCCTCTACCTCGTGCCGGTGCTCGCACTCGGCCTCGTCATCGCCTTCTTCCTCAAGGAGAAACCGCTGGTGTCCCACCACAACCCCGAATCCGCAGCCGCCGAGTCCGCCACCCCCATCCCGGCCGCCCGCACCACCCAGGCCCCTCCACCGCCCGTCTACCTGTCGGGCGTCCCGGTGTGCGGCTGCGTCCAGCACCCCGACGGTACGAAGGTCCCACGCGCCGCCCTCACCCTGATCGACATCCAGGGGAAGCAGGTCGGCCGCGGCGCGAGCGGCGACGACGGGCGGTACGCGCTGAGCGTGCCCGGCTCCGGTTCGTACGTCCTCATCGCGGCGGCCGGAGGGCACCAGCCGCAGGCCGTCAGCGTCACCGTCGGCGAGCGGCCCGTCGAGCTCGACGTGGTGCTCGGCGGTGCGGGCCGGCTGGCCGGGACCGTCCTCACGGCCGACGGGATCCCGGTGCGGGACGCTGCCGTCACGCTCACCGATGTGCGCGGCGAAGTCGTCGCGTCCACCCGCAGCGGCCGTGAAGGCGGCTATGTGATCTCGGAGTTGGTGGCCGGCGAATACACCCTCGCCGCCAGCGCCCCCGCCTTCCGGCCCGCCGCGCTGCCGGTCAGTGTGCAAGCGGCCAGGGAGACCCGGCAGGACATCGAACTGGCCGGTGGCGCGGTGCTGCGCGGCGTCGTACGGGCGAGCGGCGGACGGCTCGTCGAGGACGCCCGGGTCACGCTCCTGGACGCGGCGGGCAATGTCGTCGACACCCTGACGACGGGGCCCGACGGGGCGTTCCGCTTCGTGGACCTGTCGACCGGCGAGTACACCGTCATCGCGGCGGGGTACCCGCCGGTGGCCACTGTCCTTCAGGTCGCGGGCGGCGGACGCACCGAACGTGACCTGCAGCTCGGTCACGAGGACTGACGCCGCAACGAGGTGAGTGGGCGCATCGGCACATCCCTCGATCTGGAACGCACCATCCGCGAGGTCACCAGCGCCGCCGTCCCCCGCTTCGCCGACTTCGCCGTACGCATCTGCGTGCCGCAGTCCTGGCCGGTGAGGGGGTGAAAAGAGCTGCCCCGAACGGCGGATGACGCCCCCACTCTTGCCCCGTGCACCGCCGGGACGGTAGTCCGCTGGTTCGTCCTCGCCGCCTAGCCTGCCGCCGACCGGTAGAGCCGACGACGGGCACGCACGGCGCGTGGGCCGCGCCCGCGTGCCTTCGCCCAGAGGAAGTGCATCGCGTCGGGGGCGTGCCTTCAGGAGTCGGAGTCGGGTTTGCTGCCGGCAGACGCATACGCCTGGGCAGGGGTCATGTTGACGCCGTTGAGCGTGACGGTCTTGTAGGGGCTGACCCTGGCACAGGACTTGGACTGGTCGGCGGTCCGGGCGTGGGCGTGGGAAACCGCGGCCCGGGTGTCGGCGGTGGTGGGTGAGGTGGTGCCGCTCGGGTAGGTGGTGCCGCTGGGCCAGTCGCTGCCAATCACCAGAGTCAGGCCTGTGCCGCTGCCCTGTTTGAGGCGCGAGGCGGGCAGATCCAAGGCCTTGGCCACGGTCTGTGCCTCGTTCTTCCGGCCGGTGCCGTAGGTGAGTAGGTGTCGTAGACGTCGGAGCTGACGCAGACGGACACACCGCCGACCGCGTCGGACATCTTTACCACGCCGGCCTGCACACCAACTGGGCCAAGGCGGCGCAAGCCGTACGGATGTAACCAGGTCAGGTCACCAGTCGCCGCTCCCGAAGTCACCGCCGAAGTCACCGCTGGAGTCTCCGCTCCCGAAGCCTGACCCGAAGTCGGCCGGGCTGAAATCTGCGCCGGTGAAGTCCCCGCCTTCTGCAGGACTCGCGCCGGACGCCAGGTCTCCTGCGTCGGCGAAGGCTGCGGGCGCGCTGATCAGACTGCCGAGCATGGTGCCCACGAGCAGCCCGCCGAGCATGCTGCCCGCTCCGCCGAAGTAGCCGCCCGCCCAGGGGGCATAGGCGGGGCCGGCGTTCCAGTAGGGCTGGGTGCCGTGGCCGGCCTGCACCATTCGGGTCTGCGGTTCCTCGCCGGCGGCCACGCGTGCGGCGTCTGCGGAACAGGCGGGAACCGGCCGTGCCGTGCCACCGTGCGGGGCCCACTGCACGTCGGTGGCCGACGGGCCGTGCCGGGGATCGAAGAAGCAGGGAAGCCGGTGCTCGGGCAGCGGGGCACCGGTGCGTCGGGCGGCGAGGGTAGCCAGGGCGAACCGCCCCTGTTCCAGGGTCTCGGTCACCGGCTGGGCCTCGTGGGGCCGGGTGGCCCCGGCCATCTGCACCTTGGCCCTGTCGTACGCGTCCAGGGCATGGGTGTAGTCCTGACGCATGTCATCGGTGGCGCCGGGCTCGGACGGAGAGAAGTCGAGACGGTCCAGCTCCTCGCCGAAGGCGGTGATGTCCTCGTCCACCACCACGCGCAGGGCCTCCAGTTCGGCGCGCTCGCGCTTCTCCTTCTTCCTCTTCGACTGGCGGTAGAGGGCGTATGCCCCCGCCCCACCCGCGACGAGCACGCCGCCGGCAACGAGCAGCCCGGTGGCCCCCGAGCCCTCCTCGTCACTCTCCGCCCAGGAGGACGGCGCGCTGCCTTTGGCCTGCTGGAGTGCCTGGTCGACGAAGCTGTTCAGCTGGGCCTTGACGTCCGCGGGTGCTGAGCGCTTCACCGCGCCCTTGAGGTTGTCGACGGCGCTGCGGGGCATCACCTGTGCATCGGCGCCCGCGTTGAAGCCGTCACCGAGGCGGATCGCGTACACACCCGTGATGCCGGTCAGCGACCGCACGTCCTTCAGCACGGTCTCCTTGGGGAATTGCCCGGCCTCGGGCAGCACGGCGACGAAGACCGGCTTGTCCGCATCCTCGATCTTCTTCGCCAGCGCCTCGGCATCGGCCTTCGCCAGTTGGTCCTCGGCCTGTGGGTCGACGTAGACCGGACTCTTCTTCAGTGCCTCGGCCACTTCACCGGTACCGCTCGCGGCGTGCGCCCTTGTGGGGGTGAGCGCGGCGAGGGCCAGGAAGACTGCGGACAGGGCCATGGCCGGACGGAGCCGTGTAGTGGCCCCTGCAATGGCGTGCATGGAGAGTCTCCTTAGGGGTCCGTCGGCTGCATGCGATGTTCGCTCAGCCGTACGAGAGCTTGGCGCAGAGGTCGTCGTCCGCGGCGCGGGCGACGTCGGCGGGCACCGTGGTTGGCTCGCTGGAGGCGGGCGCTGAGGGATTGTTCGCAGAGGACTGCCCGAGTGTCGCGCGCCCTCGGCCGGCGGCCCGCAGTCCGCCGCGGCGCGGGGGCGCCATCTGGTGGCTGCCTGTCATGTGTGCGCCCTCATTCGTCCGGCTCCGGGACGGCTGGCCCCACCCCAGGGTTGTACAGTTGCGCAATCCAGCAATCTTCATGGTGGGTGCGGCCCCTCGGGGCGCGCACGCTCGGACAGGCGAACGAAAGGACGGGGCAACGATGTTCGCGAATGCTCTGCACCCCTGGCACCTCGTGATCGTGGCACTTGTGGTCATCTTGCTGTTCGGCGCAAAGAAGCTGCCGGAGACGGCCCGCGGGCTGGGGAAGTCGATGCGGATCCTCAAGAGTGAGGCGAAAGCGATGAAGGAGGACGGCGCACCACCGCCCGCCGCACCCGAGTCCACCCCGGCCGAACAGGCTTCGCCCCGGACGATCCAGGCCGCCCCCGGCGATACGATCTCGGCGCGCCCGGCCTCGGAGAGCGGCACCACGCCCCGCTGACGTCGGCGGGCCGGTGCACGCGTCAGGGACTGGCCGCGTCGAAGCGGTACCGCAGCGGCTCGCTCCGTACGCGATAGTCGCGGCGGTAGACGTACAGCGCCTCCACCTGTGGGCCACCCGGTGAAGCGCCCATCTCGCAGGGGTAGGTCACTTGCAGCACTCCCGGCCGGTCCACGACCCGTGTCCGCAGTCCGGCTGCGGGGCCTCCGTCGAGCACGGCGGCCTCCCAGCCTGTCGCCTCATCTGCATCCATGGTGACAGTTTAACAGTTGCGCAATCTTTGAACTATCGTGTGCCACGTCGCTATCAGCAACTACGACTTCGAGAGGTGACCGGTTGATCTTCTCGGCAGTGTCCGGCCACGATGCCGGTCAGAAGCCGAGCGCCGCCGAGAAGAAGAAGACGAAGAGCGGTGGTTGGGTCACATGCTCCGGACGAACTCCCCGTGGGTCGGGGGCGGGCCCGGACGCCTAGAATTGGGCAGCGTAGGGGTGAAATCCGGTGTCCAGGGTTGGAGGGGGAGTGGGCTGTGGCGGCTGATGTTGGTGGCGTCGAGGACCTGTCGGCTGAGGTGCTGGCGGACGCGGCCGCCGCGTTCGGGCTGCTCGCGTCGTCCGCGAGGCTTCACATCATGTGGTCGCTGGCACAGGGCGAGTGCGATGTGACCCATCTCGCGGACCGGGTGGGCGGAGCCCTGCCCGCAGTGAGCCAGCACCTGTCGAAGCTGAAGCTGGCCAGCCTCGTACGCTCCCGGCGCGAGGGCCGACGTCAGATCTACTACGTCGACGACCCCGACATCGTGACCGTAGTACGGCTGATGGTCGGTCAGCTTTCCGCACGTGCCGAGCAGGTCGCCGCACCGGTACGGCGACTGCGCGAGACCAGTGCCTGAAGCCGACGCGGCCACGACACAGGACACCGAGTTGTCCGGCCCCGTGGTCGCTTCGGCGCTGAGGATCGGCCCGCTCCACGATGAAGCCACGCAGGAACAGACGACACCGACCGCGCTTCAGGTGCTGCGTCGGCTGGACAGTAGACCGCGCGGGCTGACGGAAGCACAGGCTGAAGAGCGCCTGGCCCGATGCGGCGAGAACACACTGCCCTCGCGACGGCCCGTCCCGTGGGCCTCGCGGTTTCTGTACAGCCTGCGCGATCCGTTCACCGTGGTGCTGCTCTGTCTCGGCCTCGTCTCGGCGCTCGTGGCCTCCTGGTGTACCGCGGGCGTGATCATGGTGCTGGTGGTGGTCAGTTGCCTGCTGCGCTCCTCGGGTGAGCACCGGGCGGACCGTTCGATGATGGCGATGTGCGGGTTGGTAGCCGCCACAGCCACCGTGCTGCGGCGCGGCGGCGAGGACGTGGCACCGACGGCCCGGGAAATCCCTGTCGACCAGCTCGTGCCAGGAGACGTAGTCCATCTCAGCCCGGGCGACCTGGTGCCGGCCGACCTACAGCTTCTGCGGGCCAGTGGGCTGAGCCTGTACCAGGCGGCGCTCACCGGGGAGTCGGCGCCAGTCACCAAGTACCCCGTCGATGTGCCCGGCCCGGCGGAAGGGGGAATCTTCGAGCAGCCGCACCTGTGCTTTCAGGGCAGCAGCGTCGCCTCCGGCAGCGGCACTGCCGTGGTCGTGGCCACCGGGGCCCGCACACGATGGGCCGGTGGGGACAAGGCGCGCGGGCGTAGCCTGCCCAGTGCCTTCGACCGCGACGTGCACGGCATCGCCTGGATTCTCATCCGGTTCATGCTGCTCACCCCACCACTGGTGCTGATGGCCAACGCGGCGCTGCGCGACCGCGGTCTGGAAACACTGCCGTTCGCGGTGGCGGTGGCGGTCAGCCTGACCCCGGAGATGCTGCCGGTCATCGTCACCACCTGCCTGGCGCGCGGCGCCTCACTGCTGGCCCGTACGCACGGGGTGATCGTCAAACGGCTCCCCGCATTGCACGACCTCGGCGCGGTCGACGTGCTGTGCCTGGACAAGACCGGCACCCTCACCCAGGACCGGCCCGTCGTTCACCGCGCGTTGGACGCTGAGGGCCACGATGCGCCCGAGGTGCTGCGATGGGCGGCCGTCAACGCCTGGTGGACCCTCCAGCTTGCCGACCTGCCCGCGCCGGACGCCCTGGACGAGGCGATCCTGGATGGCGCCGACGCCGACGACGCGGAACGGTACGAGGGTGTGGCGGCCGTCCCCTTCGATCCGGTACGCCGTCTGGCCACCGCCGTTCTGCGCGTCCCCGGCCGACTCGGCACCCACACCCTCGTGGTCAAGGGCGCCGTCGAGACCGTTCTGGAGCGGTGTGTACTGGAGGACGGCGAACGGGAGCGACTGCTCACGCTCGCGGCCGACCAGGCGGAGGACGGTCTGCGCGTACTGGCGCTCGCCACCGCCACACGCCCTGCCCGCATCCGGGACTACACCCCGGCCGACGAACACCGCCTGACCTTCCAGGGCTTCGTCACCTTGCGGGACGCACTCGTGCCGACTGCCGCCGACACCCTGAAAAACCTCAATGCGCGGGGCATCACCGTCAAGGTTCTCACCGGCGATCACCCGGGCACAGCGGCGCGCGCCTGCCGCGACCTCGGTATCCCGCTCGGCGACGGCGATGTACTCGACGCCGGGTGCATCGACGGCCTCACCGATTCCGAACTCGCCGGGAGAGCCCGCCGTACGACCGTCTTCGCCCGCTGCACTCCGGAGCACAAGGCCCGGATCACTGCCGCTCTGCGCGCCGATGGGCATACCACCGGATTCCTCGGCGACGGGGTGAACGACCTGCCCGCGCTGCACACCGCCGACGTCGGGATCTGTCCCCGCGACGCCGCGGACGTGGCCAGAGAGAACGCGGATGTGGTCCTGGCGGACAAGGACCTCACCGCCATCGATCACGCCATCGCGGCGGGGCGGTGCTCAAGCGGCAACATCGCCACGTATCTGCGCATCACGCTCTCCTCCAACCTCGGCAACGTCATTGCGATGCTCGGCGCAGGACTTCTCCTGCCTTTCCTGCCGATGCTTCCCGCACAGGTCCTGGTGCAGAACCTGTGCTTCGACGCCGCCCAGCTCGCGTACGCCTACGACCGGCCCGCGCCCGGCGCCCTGCTACGGCCCACCGCGCTGCGACCACGGGACTTCCTGCGCTACATCACCGGCTTCGGCGTGCTCAACGCCATCGCCGACCTGGCCACCTTCGCCCTCCTCGCTCTGGCCCTGCACGGCCCCGGAACAGGAGACGACGAGGCGCTGTTCCACTCCAGCTGGTTCACGGAGAACCTGCTCACCCAGTCACTGGTGATGCTGCTCCTGCGCCCTGGCCGCCGCACCGCACCGGGCCCGGTTGGCTGGGCCGCGGCCGGACTCGCCGCAGTCGGACTACTCCTGCCTCTGTCCCCGATCGGCCCTCTGCTCGGCATGACACCGCTTCCGGGCCTCTACTACCTGCTGCTGGCCAGCGTCCTCGCGCTCTACGCGGCCGGACTGGCACTGGCCAGAAGAGGCTACGAACGACTTTGACGAGGCAGGCCACCGCAACTGCTTACTCGTCACACACAGGTCGCGGCGGTAGTTGGACAGCGCCTGCACGGGTACCGTACGACGAGGCCATCAGCTCGCAGAGGGCGTTTCGTGAGTCTTTGATTCGAGTGGCCGGCCCCTTCTCCCGGGGGCGGAGCCGTCGGACGAGCTCGTGACAGGTGACCCGATCCGCCGGTCGGCATGCGGTCGTGAGCCGTCTTCACCCGGACGGTCGGCCCATGTCACACCACTGCACCCTGGGCCGCGCGCGACCGGCCGGGCCCGGAAACGCTGAGTGCGTCGTTCCCCGTCCCGCCGCCGGCGACTCATCACCACGGCGTGACCCGGGGGACCACCGCGTGACCCATGGACGGGCCACGGCGTGCCGACCGGGGCCCGGGTACGGGATCCGGACCGTTCAAGGCCCGGCATCGGGGTCCCCGCGCCGACCGGCCGCCCAACTGACCGGCAATGGACTGGACCTCTGGAGCTGACAACACCTCTGGCCTGGGGCTCCGCCGCCGCGTACGGTGTTGCCGCATGAAGATCTCCCTTCGCGAACGGCCGCTTCGGGAGCCTGTCGGGCGTTCCTCCGGGTCCGAGGACGGCAACCGCTGTCACGGCCGGAGCGCATGCCTGCCGACCTGCGAGAGGACCGATACACCGTGAAGATCCTCATCAGCGCGGACATGGAAGGCGCCACGGGCGTGACCTGGCCGGCCGATGTGCTGCCCGGGACGCCGCAGTGGGAGCGCTGCCGATCGATGTTCACCTCCGATGTGAATGCGGCGGCCCTCGGCTTCTACGACGGGGGCGCCGACGAGGTGCTGATCAACGAGGCCCACTGGTCCATGCGCAACCTGCTGCTGGAGCGGCTCGACGAGCGGGTCCAGATGCTCACCGGGAGGCACAAGTCCCTCAGCATGGTGGAGGGCATCCAGCACGGTGACGTCGACGCGATCGCCTTCGTCGGCTACCACACGGGAGCCGGTACGGAGGGCGTGCTCGCCCACACGTACCTGGCCAACTCCATCACCGGCGTCTGGCTGAACGGGGTCCGCGCCAGCGAGGGACTGCTCAACGCGCATGTCGCCGCGGAGTACGGCGTGCCCGTCGTCCTCGTCACCGGCGACGACCTGACCTGCGTGGACGCCGGCGGATACGCCCCCGCCGCCCGCAAGGTCGCGGTGAAGGACTACGTGTCGCGGTACGCCGCGGTGTGCCGGACCCCCGCTCGTACCGCGGCCGATATCCGCGCGGCCGCCAAGGAGGCCACCTCGCTCGCCGGTCGCGTCGAACCGGTGCGGGGCGGCCCGTTCACGGTGGAGCTGGAGTTCGATGCCGAGCATCTGGCCACAGCGGCCACCGTTGTTCCCGGCGTGGTGCCCAGTGGTGAGCGGCGCGTCGCCTACACCAGCGCGACGATGTACGAAGGTATTCGCACGTTCAAGGCGGTGACGACGATCGTGTCGTCCGCCGTGGAGGAACAGTATGGCTGAGGCGACCACCCCCCAGGACTCCGTCGACGGCCTGGCACTCGACGAATCCGTGACGTTCACGTCCGAACTGATCCGGATCGACACGACCAACCGGGGCGGCGGCGACTGCCGGGAGCGCCCGGCCGCCGAGTACGTCGCCGAACGGCTGGCCGCCGCCGGACTGGCACCCCAGCTGCTCGAACGCACCCCGGGCCGCACCAACGTGGTCGCCAGGATCGAGGGCACCGACCCGACCGCCGACGCGCTCCTCGTCCACGGGCATCTCGACGTCGTGCCCGCCGAGGCCGACGACTGGAGCGTGCACCCCTTCTCCGGGGAGGTCCGCGACGGTGTCGTCTGGGGCCGCGGCGCCATCGACATGAAGAACATGGACGCGATGGTCCTCGCCGTCGTCCGGGCCTGGGCCCGGGCCGGTATCCGGCCGCGCCGGGACATCGTGATCGCGTACACCGCCGACGAGGAGGCCAGCGCGGAGGACGGCTCCGGCTTCCTCGCCGACCGGCACCCCGAACTCTTCGAAGGGTGCACGGAAGGCATCAGTGAATCCGGCGCCTTCACCTTCCACGCCGGACCGGGGATGTCGCTCTACCCCATCGCCGCGGGCGAGCGCGGGACCGGATGGCTGAAGCTCACCGCCCACGGCAAGGCCGGGCACGGCTCAAAGGTCAACAGGGCCAACGCGGTCACCGCACTCGCCGCGGCCGTCGCCCGGATCGGCGCACACGAATGGCCGGTACGGCTCACCCCGACCGTACGCGCCGCCCTCACCGAGATCGCCGCCCTGCACGGCATCCGCGCCGATGTCGACGCCCCCGGGTTCGACGTGGACGAACTGCTCGGAAAGCTCGGACCGGCCGCGGCCCTGGTCGAGCCGACCGTCAGGAACAGCTCCAACCCGACGATGCTCGAAGCCGGGTACAAGGTCAACGTGATCCCCGGCCGTGCCCTCGCCTACATCGACGGCCGGACGGTGCCCGGTGGCGAGGACGAGTTCCGCACCACCCTGGACCGGCTGACCGGACCAGGCGTCGACTGGGAGTTCCACCACCGTGAGGTCGCTCTGCAGGCGCCGGTCGACTCACCGACGTACGCGAAGCTACGCGCCGCCGTCGAACGCTTCGACCCGGACGGCCATGTCGTGCCGTACTGCATGTCGGGCGGCACGGACGCCAAGCAGTTCTCCCGGCTCGGTATCACCGGCTACGGCTTCTCGCCGCTGAAGCTCCCGGTCGGCTTCGACTACCAGGCGCTCTTCCACGGCGTCGACGAACGCGTGCCCGTCGAGGCACTGCACTTCGGCGTCCGCGTCCTCGACCACTATCTGCGCACGGCCTGACCCGCACGGGGGGATTGAATATGGTGTCCACAGAGGCCTACGGAACATGGCCGTCGCCGATCGACGCACGGCTGGCCGCCTCGCACGACGGCCGCCCTGAGTACGTCGGCGCGGTCGGCGACGAGGTGTGGTGGACGGAGCCGCGCCCGGCCGAGGCGGGCCGTCGCGCCCTGGTCCGCCGCCGGGCGGACGGGACCACCGAATCCGTGCTGCCCGTTCCGTGGAACGTACGCAGCCGCGTCATCGAGTACGGCGGACTGCCCTGGGCCGGTGCCGGGCGCGCCGACGCCGGACCGCTGATCGTCTTCGTGAACTTCACCGACCAGCGGCTGTACGCGTACGCGCCCGACGGGCCCGACGAACCATGGCCGCTCACCCCGGTCTCGGCTGTCGGCGGCGGACTGCGCTGGGTCGATCCGCAGCTGCACCTCGACCGCGGCGAGCGGGGCGAAGTGTGGTGCGTCCTGGAGGAGTTCACCGGCGAGGCGCCCACCGATGTGCGCCGGGTGATCGCCGCCGTACCGCTGGACGGATCGGCGGCCGACGACCGCGGCGCGGTACGCGAACTCTCCGACGGCCGGCACCGCTTCGTGACCGGGCCGAAGCTGTCGCCCGACGGGCGGCGCGTCGCGTGGATCGCCTGGGACCATCCGCGGATGCCGTGGGACGGCACCGAGGTGATGCTCGCCGACGTCACCGACGACGGCACGTTCCGCAACACTTGGAGCTTCGGCGGCGGACCCGGGGAATCGGTGCCGCAGGTCGAATGGACCATCGACGGACAGCTCCTCTTCGCGAGCGACCGCAGCGGCTGGTGGAACCTGTACCGCGCCGATCCGCACCGGGGCGCGGTGGCGCTCTGTACACGGGAGCAGGAGTTCGCCGGGCCGCTCTGGAAGATCGGGCTCAGCTGGTTCCGCCCGCTGGAGAACGGACTGATCGCCACCATCCACGGCAAGGGCACCACCACCCTCGGCATCCTCGACCCGGAGACCGGCGAACTCGCCGACACCGTCGGGCCCTGGACCGAGTGGGCCGAGACGCTCGCCGTTCACGGCAGCCGGGTCGTCGGCGTCGCCGCGAGTCCGCAGAGCGCGTACGAGGTGGTGGAGCTGGACACCGCGACGGGCCGCACCCGGATCATCGGCGCGCAGCACCGCGACGCGGTCGACCCCGCGTACTACCCCGCACCGCAGAACCGCACCTTCACCGGGCCCGAAGGCCGTGACATCCACGCCCACATCTATCCGCCCCGCAACCCCGAACGGGAGGGGCACGAAGGCGAGTTGCCGCCGTATGTCGTGTGGGCGCACGGTGGTCCCACCGGCCATGCCGCGCTCGTCCTCGACCTGGAGATCGCCTACTTCACCTCGCGCGGCATCGGCGTCGCCGAGGTCAACTACGGCGGCTCCACCGGTTACGGCAGGGCCTACCGCAACCGGCTGCGCGAACAGTGGGGCATCGTCGACGTGGAGGACTGCGCCGCCGTCGCCCGGGCGCTGGCAGCCGAGGGCACGGCCGACCCGGACCGGCTCGCCATCCGCGGCGGCAGCGCCGGCGGCTGGACCACCGCCGCGTCGCTGACCAGCACCGACGTCTACGCCTGCGGCACCGTAAGCTATCCGATCCTCGACCTGACCGGCTGGGGCACCGACGAGACCCATGACTTCGAGTCGCAGTATCTGGAGTCCCTGATCGGCCCGCTCGCCGAGGTCCCGGACCGGTACCGCGCGCGGTCGCCGATCAACCGCGCCGACCGGCTGACCACACCGTTCCTGCTGCTCCAGGGGCTGGACGACGTGATCTGCCCACCGGTCCAGTGCGAGCGGTTCCTGACCGCCGTCGAAGGGCGCGGCATCCCGCACGCGTATCTCGCGTTCGAGGGGGAGAGCCACGGATTCCGGCGTGCCGACACCCTGATCGCCGCACTGGAGGCCGAACTCTCCCTCTACGCCCAGACCTTCGGCATCGACCGCCCCGACGTACCACAACTGGAGCTGAAGAAGTGACGCTGACTCCTCTGACCCGCGCCGCCCGCCTGCGACCGGGTGCCAGGGTCGCCGTCGTGTCGCCCAGCGGACCGGTGCCGGGCGACCGCCTCGAGGCGGGTCTGGACGTGCTGCGCGGCTGGGGTCTGGAGCCCGTCGAGATGCCCCATGTCCGTGACGTGCACCCGGAGTTGGGCTATCTCGCCGGTACGGACGAGGTGCGCGCCCGCGACCTTGAGCAGGCCTGGTGCGACCCGTCCTTCGACGCGGTGCTGTGCGCTCGCGGCGGATACGGGGCGCACCGCATGGTCGACCTGGTCGACTGGGCGGCGATGCGCGCGGCCGGGCCCAAGGTGTTCGTCGGCTACAGCGACATCACCGTGCTGCACGAGGCGTTCGCCCAGCGCATGGGGCTCTCGACGCTGCACGGACCGATGGTCGCCACGGAGACCTTCCTCAAGGACCCGGACACCCAGGAGTCGCTGCGGGCCACCCTGTTCGAGCCGGAATCGGTACGGACCCTGGGCCTTCGCACGGCCGGTGTGCTGGTGCCCGGCCGGGGCAGCGGCATCACATACGGCGGCTGCGTGAGCCTGCTCGCCGCCGACATCGGCACCCCGCGGGCCCGGACGTCCGCCCGCGGCGGGCTGCTGATGATCGAGGACACGACGGAGGACCCGTACCGCCTCGACCGCATCTTCACTCAACTGCTGCGGGCCGGGGCGCTGTCCGGGGTATCCGGGGTCGCCTGCGGCTCCTGGCAGGGCTGCGAACCGTACGAGGAGGTGCGTGCGGTCCTGGCCGACCGGCTCGGCGGGCTGGGCGTGCCCGTCGTCGAGGAGCTGGGCTTCGGTCACGGCCCGACGGCGTTGACGATTCCGCTCGGTGTGCCCGCGGTGCTGGACGCGCCGGAGGACGGCGGTCTGGGCACGCTCACGGTCGAGGTACCCGCGCTGATCTGAACACAGGGTTCCACCGGTGCGCGTGCCCGACGTCATCCGGCCGTTCACCGCGCAGCTGCCGGGCATCGTGCACCGGTACGGGGCGGGGCACCGGCTCGAATGCGTGATCGCGGCCGGCGACAGCGCGTACGTCGGTCATCGCGGCAGCCAACCGGTCACCGTCGTCAGCAGCCCGCAGGACCACCGGCGTGCTGGAGCTGCCCGTGGTCGCAGGACGGGTGAACTGCCCCGGAACGGACCGTCACCTGTACGGCCGCACGCCACCGCACCCCGGGCGCGGGATGGGGGCATCCTGGAGTCGGGGGCGGTGGCGTATCAGGACCAGGGAAGGGGCCCAGCCATGAGCCCGAAGGACGTATCGAGCGGTGGCAAGGGCAGCGTCGGACCGTTCTCACCGTCCCGCATCGTTGTCCTCGTCATCGCGGTCCTGTCGGTCGTCTTCATCGCCGAGAACACCGGCGAGGTCACCATCCGCATGCTGATCCCGCTGGTGACACTGCCCCTGTACGTGGTGCTGGTCGCGATGTTCGCGGCCGGCATGGTGTGCGGCGGCTATCTGTTCCGCCGCCGTCCCAGGTGAGCCCGGCACGCCGTTTACGCTGTCCGGATGTCTGACAACGTCTACGTGGCCGAGGGCTCGCGCGTGGGGATCCGCCCCTTCACCCCCGCGGACGCCGAGGAGTTCACCAGCCGGGTCAAGGAGAGCGGCGACCTGCACCGCCCGTGGCTGTTCCCGCCCGACGACGCGCGCGCGTACGCCGCTTACGCGGGCCGGCTGATCGAGGACCCCACAAAGGCGGGCTTCCTCGTCTGCGAGCGCACGGCCTTCGACGGGGCCGGGAGCGGTCCCCTCGCCGGCTTCATCAACATCAACAACATTTTCCGCGGTGCGTTCTGCTGTGGCGCCCTGGGATACGGGGCGTTCGCCCACGCCTCGGGGCGCGGCCTGATGAGCGAAGGGCTCGGTCTGGTGCTGCGGTACGCCTTCGGACCGCTCGGCCTGCACCGTCTGGAAGCGAACATCCAGCCCGGCAACAAGGGCTCGATCGCCCTCGTGCGCCGGGCCGGATTCCGGCTCGAAGGCTTCTCGCCGGATTTCCTCTTCATCGACGGGGCGTGGCGGGACCACGAACGGTGGGCGATCACGGCGGAGATGCTCGCCCCGGGCCTTTGATCCGAGAGAAAGGCCTGGGCCCCGTCGTCCCTGATCCGCCGGACACGCCTCAGGCAGGCACGGTTCCCCCGATTGCCGCGGACACCAGGGCGCCGGCCTCCGACCCGGCCTGCACCACCACCGCTCCGTCCGGACCCCATACCCCCGAACCACCGGACGTCTCCGGATACGTACCGCTGGCCCCCGCCGAGGTGGCCAGCACCACCCACACCCCGTGAGCGAGCGCCCGCTCCCTCATGTGCCCGTCGCGCCGGGCCGCCGACCCGGGACCCGCACCGTAGAGCGTGCCGGCCACATACGCGTCGATACCGAGCGCGGCGGTCTCGGCGGCGTGTTCCGGGACGGCCGCGTCGTAACACACCGCAAGGCCCAGCCGCACGCCGTCGAGCACCAGGACCTCCGGCTTCTCGCCCGGGGTGAAACGGTCGAACTCCTCGCCGTGCAGCCACATCTTCCGGTAGACGATCCGCACGCCCTCTCCCGTGACGGCCAGCACGGCGAGGTACTCACGCCCGTCCGCCTCGCGTACCGGGGCCCCGACCAGGGCCGTCGCTCCGGTGGAACGGCAGGCGGCGATGATCGGCCGGAGACGGGTGTCGTCGGGCGAGACGGCCGGGGCGGCGAGGTCGTAACCCGTCAGTGACAGCTCCGGGAAGACGACCAGCCGGGCCCTCGCGTCCCCGATCGCCTCGGCATGGGCCGCGGCGTTCGCGGAGACGTCGAGGTGCGCACAGACGGGCTGGGCGACGGCGACGGTGAGTGGCGCGGTCATGTGCTGCTCCGAATCGGTCGGCTGCTCGGGCGGCGGAGCTGTCCGGATGTGGCCGCCCCGCGCCATACTCGCAGCTCACCGGCGGTCGCACCGTACTCGGGGGCCGGGACGGAGCTGTCCTGGCCCCTGCCCGGCGGCCACGAGGAGTGGGACCGCCTCGCCCGCGAGCACACCGGCGGACGCAGTGAACACCCCGGAACTCCCCCCCGCACACGGGACCGCCCCGGTCGCACGTGCGACCGGGGCGGGACGGTCACCGCGGGCTGCGCGGCGACCGGGGACTGCCGTGGGCTAGCCCAGGGACGCGATGGCCTCGTTGAACGTCGCCGACGGGCGCATGGCGGCCGACGCCTTGGCGGCGTCCGGACGGTAGTAGCCGCCGATGTCGACCGGCGAGCCCTGCACCGCGATGAGCTCGTCGACGATCGTCTGCTCCTGCTCGGTCAGCGTCTTGGCGAGACCGGCGAACGCCTCCGCGAGCTGCGCGTCGTCGGTCTGCTTCGCCAGTTCCTGGGCCCAGTACATCGCCAGGTAGAAGTGGCTGCCGCGGTTGTCGATGCCACCCAGCTTGCGGCTCGGCGACTTGTCCTCGTTGAGGAAGGTGCCGGTGGCGCGGTCGAGGGTGTCGGCGAGAACCTGGGCGCGCGCGTTGCCCGTCGTCTGCGCCAGGTGCTCGAAGCTGACCGCGAGCGCGAGGAACTCACCCAGGCTGTCCCAGCGCAGGTAGTTCTCCTTGACCAGCTGCTGGACGTGCTTGGGAGCGGAGCCACCGGCGCCGGTCTCGAACAGGCCGCCGCCGTTCATCAGCGGGACGACCGAGAGCATCTTGGCGCTCGTGCCGAGCTCCAGGATCGGGAACAGGTCGGTCAGGTAGTCACGCAGCACGTTGCCGGTGACCGAGATGGTGTCGTCGCCCCGGCGGATGCGCTCCAGCGAGAACGCGGTCGCCTCGACCGGCGAAAGGATCTTGATCTGCAGACCCTCGGTGTCGTGGTCGGCGAGGTACGTCCTGACCTTGGCGATGAGCGTCGCGTCGTGCGCGCGGCCCTCGTCCAGCCAGAACACGGCCGGGGTGCCGGTCGCGCGGGCGCGGGTGACGGCGAGCTTGACCCAGTCCTGGATCGGCAGGTCCTTGGTCTGGCACATGCGGAAGATGTCACCGACCGCGACCGTCTGTTCCAGCACCACGTTGCCGGAACCGTCGACGACGCGGACCGTGCCCGGGGCGGCGATCTCGAAGGTCTTGTCGTGGCTGCCGTACTCCTCGGCCTTCTGCGCCATCAGTCCGACGTTCGGCACCGAGCCCATCGTCGACGGGTCGAACGCACCGTGCGCCCGGCAGTCGTCGATGACGGCCTGGTAGACGCCCGAGTAGCTGCTGTCCGGCAGGACGGCCAGGGTGTCGGCCTCCTTGCCGTCCGGGCCCCACATGTGGCCGGAGGTGCGGATCATGGCCGGCATGGACGCGTCGACGATGACGTCGCTCGGCACGTGCAGGTTGGTGATGCCGCGGTCGGAGTCGACCATCGCCAGGGCGGGACCCTCGGCGAGCTCGGCCTCGAAGGACGCCTTGATCTCGGCGCCCAGGTGCGGCACGCCGTCCAGGCCGTTCAGGATCGTGCCGAGGCCGTCGTTCGGCGACAGACCGGCGGCGATCAGTGCCTGGCCGTACTTCGCGAACGTCTTCGGGAAGAAGGCGCGCACCACGTGGCCGAAGACGATCGGGTCGGAGACCTTCATCATCGTGGCCTTCAGGTGCACGGAGAAGAGCACACCCTCGGCCTTGGCGCGGGCGATCTGCGCCTCGAGGAACTCGTGCAGGGCCGCCGCCCGCATCACGGACGCGTCGACGACCTCGCCCGCGAGCACGGGAACCGACTCGCGCAGGACGGTGGTGGTGCCGTCGTCACCGGCGAGCTCGATCCGCAGGGAGCCGGGCTCGGCAATGACGGCGGACTTCTCGGTGGAGCGGAAGTCGTCGGCGCTCATCGTCGCGACGTTCGTCTTCGAGTCGGCCGTCCAGGCGCCCATGCGGTGCGGGTGCGTCTTGGCGTAGTTCTTCACCGACGCGGGGGCACGGCGGTCGGAGTTGCCCTCGCGCAGGACCGGGTTGACCGCGCTGCCCTTGATCTTGTCGTAGCGCGCGCGGACGTCCTTCTCCTCGTCCGTCTGCGGGTCGTCCGGGTAGTCCGGCAGCGCGTAGCCCTGCTGCTGCAGCTCGGCGATGGCCGCCTTCATCTGCGGGATCGACGCCGAGACGTTCGGCAGCTTGATGATGTTGGCGCTGGGCGTCTTGGCCAGCTCGCCGAGCTCGGCGAGAGCGTCATCGATGCGCTGGTTCTCGTCGAGGTATTCGGGGAAGCTGGCAATGATCCGGCCCGAGAGGGAGATGTCGCGGTTCTCCACGGTGACCCCGGCCGTCGAGGCGTACGCCTCGATCACAGGCAAGAACGAATACGTCGCCAGGGCCGGGGCCTCGTCGGTGTGCGTATAGATGATGGTCGAGTCAGTCACCGGGTGCTCCGCTCCACGTCTGCAACATTGCTTGATATCAAGATATCCCGTGGGCGCCGTCTGTTCGACAGGGCCCTGCCGACCTGGCGGCGGTCCGTGGAGATCATCGGTGGGCGGATCCGGGCGGTGGCCCGACCGTCAGAGCGCCCACACCCCCTTGGCCAGCGTGATGATCCCACCGCCGAGTGCGAGCAGCAGGACGAGCAGCCGGGCCCGCTTCTCCGGCACCCGACCAGTGAGCGCCTTCCCGATCAGGGCGCCCGCCGTCAGGCCGGCGGTGATCAGGAGCCAGAGGGGAGTGCTGAGCTGCGGAACGCCATGGGCGGCGACGGAGAATGCGTTCACCACGACCCCGTAGAACTGGGCGTTCGGCACGAATTCCCGCACTGTCCAACCCGCATTCACGGCATACAAGGAGACCGCCGGGCCGCCGACGCCCGCCGATGAGTTCATGAACCCGCCCACGGCACCCGCGGCCACCGCACCTACGGCCCCGCGCAGAGCGGGCACCCGGAAGCCCCGCATCACCAGCAGCACGGCCCCGCTCACCAGCGCCCCCATGCACGCCAGCAACACCGGCTCAGGCAACCGGGCCGCCACCCAGCTCCCGGCCGGCACCGTGCACGCGGCCGCTGCGACGAGGGGCACCATCGCTGCGGGGCGCACCTGCCGCCAGCTGCCCGCGAGCCCGAGCAGGCTGATCGCACCGGCCGCGCAGTTCGCGAGCACCACACCCTCGGCCGGGCCCAGCACCAGCACCAGGGCGGGCACGGCTATGAGCGCGAACCCCATCCCCGTGAGCCACTGCACCGAGGCGCCGATCAGCACGATGCCGCTCAGCAACAGCTCGGACGTCCGACCGCTCGTCACGGACCGGATCCTGCCAGGTGTGCCGCGCCGGCTCATAGAGTTCCGACGCGATGACGATCAGTGGCGAGGATTCGGGCGACCGACCCGGCGGCCGAGACCCCGCAGCCTTCGGCCCGGGCGCGCCGGACGCGGCCGGCGGTTCCGAGCGCCGGGCCGACTTGCTGGGGTCCGGGGGGCGCGTGTTTGCGGTGCCCCTGGGTGCCGCGTCTCGTGTTGGCCCCAGTGCTGCCCCCGCGGTTCGGGGGCCGACGGGACGATGGCCCTCTGACCGGTGTGGTCCCGGGATGCGGGTGTGCGGCGTCAGCGTGAGGATCGGAGTACGGGCGGTGGCCCGGTAGCGTCCCGGCCCTGAGGCCGGTTCTCCCTTCCGGCGCTTCCTGGACCGCCCCCGGCCCAGCCACCGGGGGGGCGTGGAGGTAGGGATGCGGCGGCCCCTGTGGATGGGAGCGATCGCGTGCGGACTGGTCCCTTCTCCGAACTGACCTCACACTTTCCTGGCATGGCCGACCAGAATGTGATCAATTAAAGGGAAAGTGCCTCTGAACTGCAGCGATAGGGCTTGTCCAAGGTCGGTTCCCGTTTCGCGCTGCCACGGCCGCCACCGGCCCGGCCGCCGGCCCGTGAGGACAGTCAGGACAGCCGCCAGGGGCGGAGTTTCTCCGGGTTGCGCACCGCCCAGATGTGCGTGATCCGGTCATCGTCGGCGACCTCGAACGCGAACACCGTCTCAGTCCGGCCCTCGGACTCGATCACCAGGCCCGGCAGCCCGTTGACCGTGCGCTCGAGGATCGTCCGGGGCGGCGCGAACCGGGCGATCGTCAGGTAGAGGCGGGCGATCTGCTCGGCGCCCTCGATCGGCAGCAGGTGGGCGATGGCGCGGCCGCCACCGTCGGAGATCGCAGTGGCGCCCGGGTCGAGCAGGCAGACCAGGGCCTCGATGTCCTGCGCCTCCCAGGCCGCCTTGAACCGCCGGACGACGCTCGCCTGCCGGGCCGCGTTCGGGCTCGCCTCGGCCCGCGCGGCGGCGATGCGGCGGCGAGCCGAGGATGCCAGCTGACGGCACGCCGCCGGGCTGCGGCCGACGATCTCGGCCACCTCGGCGAACGGGTAGCGGAAGACATCGTGCAGCACGAACGCGACGCGCTCGGCCGGGGTCATCGACTCGAACACGACCAGGAAGGCCATGGTCACCGACTCGTCAAGGGTGATCCGGTCGGCCGGGTCCACGCCGGCGCCGCCCGCCGCCCCGGCGATCCACTCGACCGGGTCGGGCAGCGGCTCCGGGATCCATTCGCCGACGTAGGCCTCCCGCCGGGCGCGCGCCGAGCCGAGCAGGTTCAGGCAGATGCGGCTGGCCACCTTCGTCAGCCAGGCGCCCGGGGACTCGATGGACTGCTGCTCCGCCCGGGACATCGCGTACCAGCGGGTGTAGGTCTCCTGGACGACGTCCTCCGCGTCGGCCAGGGATCCGAGCAGCCGGTAGGCGAGATTGAGCAGCTGTCGCCGCTCGCTCATGATCGTGCTCAGGCCCGGGTCCCGCTGCTCGTCTGCCTGCCGCTGTGCCTGTTCCGACGGGGTGGTCATACGCTCTCCGGCTCCCTCGTTCACGTGCCCTCTCCAGTACGACAAATCAGAGCGGCGGAATGTGAGGTCGGCGGCTCGCCTCACATTCGGCGGGGCTGCGTTGTCGGACTGGTGAAGACGAGCACACCATTCACAGGACAGGAAGCTTCGCATGAACGACTTCCAGGAGATCGCCGACCGCGTCGAGATCGAGGCGCTGCGTGGTGAGTTCACCGACGCGGCGATGATGCGCGACCGCGCCCGCCTCGCCGCGCTGTTCACCCCCGACGGCGTTCTGCGCATGCCCAACGTCCCGGTCGAGCTCATCGGCCGGGAGGAGATCCGGACCGGAGGCGAACGCCTGCAGAGCCAGTGGGACTTCTTTGTGCAGAACAGCCATCCGGGCACGATCCGGATCGACGGCGACGCCGCCACCGGTCGCACCTACATGCAGGAGATCGCGCGTCTGCTTGACGGCCGCTCGGGCCTGAACTTCGCCCTTTACCACGACACATACCGACGTACGCCGGAGGGATGGAAGTTCGCCGAGCGGGTCTACGAGGTCAGGTACGTCGACACCACCCCGCTGGGGGGTTCGGCGCCCGGCCCCGACGCCCAGGCGCACGGCTCCGGTGAGGCCGGGGACGCCGGTCGGGCACCGGGTGCCGGTGAGGCGGACGCGTCGGCCACAGAGGCGGCCAACGGCTTCGCCGCACCGGCTTCCGCCGAACGGCTGGACCGGGCCATCACGGCGCTGCGAGCGAACGGCTTCACCGCCGAACTGCTCGATGACGCCACGGCGGCCCGCGCCCGCATCAAGGATCTGATCCCGGAGGGCGCGGGCGTGTTCACCGGGGCCAGCGAGACGCTTCGGCTCTCCGGCATCGCGGAGGACATCGAGGCGGGCGACCGCTACCAGGCCATCCGGCCGCGCGTGCTGAAGATGGACCGCGCCACCGAGTTCGACCAGATCCGCCGGCTGATGGCCGCCCCCGACGTCTTCGTCGCCAGCGTCGCGGCCGTCACCGAGACCGGCTCGCTCGTCATCGCCTCGGGCACCGGCAGCCAGCTGCCCGCCTCCGCCGGCGGCGCCGCGAGGGCGATCTGGGTCGTCGGGGCGCAGAAGGTGGTGCCCGACCTGAGCACCGCACTGCGCCGGGTCGAGGAGCACGCCCTCCCGTTGGAGACCGCGCGCGCCCAGGCGGTCTACGGGCAGCCGAGCGCGGTCAACCGCCTGCTCGTCCTCAACGCCGAGCCGCAGCCCGGGCGCGGCACCGTCCTGTTGCTGCGCGAGGCCATCGGATTCTGACATCCCGCGCGGTGAGGACGTGAGAACGTCGCGGGGGCGGACGGTGAGCCGTATCGGGCTCGCCGTCCGCCCCCCGCGCCCTGCCTTGTGCGGGTGCTGCCACGCCTAAGCCGAGCTGAGCGAGCTTGTCCTGCGCGCCGGCGAGGCTGACCTGCAGGCCCTCGACCTCTCCGAGGCAGCCTTCGCGCTCGGCTTCGGCGTTGCGGGCGATCAGGTTGTCGCGGATGTCGGCCGGCCGTGCCCTCTGGGCCGGATCTGGCCGGAGGAGTGAGCATCTGACACAAGCTTCTCTGAACCAGACCATCGCCCTGGCTTGTCAGCAGTCGCCTCGGACCCGCCGCTCCGCGTTCGGCTCTCGCTGCCAGAAGCGAGGCGCTTGACCCTCACGTGGCGTCAGGCTGCATAGTCGGTGCCGTGGACAAGCACCTGACCGTGGGACGCGTGGCCGAGTTGGCGGGCGTGAGCGTCCGCACGCTGCATCACTATGACGAGATCGGGCTCGTACGGCCGTCGGCGCGAACTGGAGCCGGGTACCGGGCCTACTCGGCCGGCGACGTGGAGCGACTGCGCGAGGTACTGGCCTACCGGCGCCTGGGCTTCGGGCTGCGGGAGGTACCGCCACCACCGCAGGAGGTCCATGCCGTAGGAGCGGACCGTCGCTGCAGCCTTCCCCGCTGCCAGCAGCTCCTGGAAGAATGCGGGCCTTCACCACGACCTCCCGAACATGTCGTTGAGGGACTGGGCCCGGTACCCGGCCGCAGGCACCGCCGGAATCCGAGCCAGCCGCTCCTGCCGCGCATGATGCGCCCGTACGGCTTCGACGATCTCGTCGCGGCCCGCCGGTAATGGCGGAGTCGGGTAGGGGAACTGTCTGAATGCCTGCGGTCCTGGGCCGTGATGGCTCTCCGGACCTGGCATCAGCCGTCGTGCGTCGACGTGCGAGGGCATCGGTCAGACCTGTTCGAAGTGGAACGCTTTGATGAAGCAGTCGCGAGGCTGGGCGACGGCGAAGAGGATGCACTCCACGAGCGAGTGCGCGGTGAGAGCGTCCTTGGCCTCGCGCGGGGTGGTCTCCCACTCCTCGGAGAGCGGGTCGGCGTTGTCGAAGTCGGGCGGGTAGAGCGAGATCGCCCGGACCCCTTGAGGACGCAGGCGCTTGGAGAGGATCTCGGTGAACCCTGCCTGGGCGCTCTTGGCTGCATAGAAGGCGTCGTGGGCGTCCGAACGTTGATGGCCCGACGTCCCACAGGCGGAAACCATCGTCACGACATCCGGTTTGTCCGAATTGAGCAGGAGAGGAAGGAAGTTCTTCACTGTAAGGACCGTGCCGGTGGCGCCTGAGGCGATGGTGTCGACGACATCGGCGTCCGAGGCGGACAGCAGGTCCGGCCCGTTGAGATAGCGGGAACCGTTGTTGACGAGCAGGTCGACGCGGTCCGTGAGTCGCGCGACACTGGATGCGAAGTCGCGGATGGAGGCGGGGCTCGTCAGGTCGCAGGCGAAGGCATGGACCTGTTGGTGCCCTCGGTCGCGAATCTCGTCGCGGACACGCTCTGCGGCAGCGAGGCTGCGTGCGGACAGGAAGACCTCGGCGCCCAGTTCGGCAACCTGGATCGCCAGGGTTCGCCCGAAGTCGCGGCCGGCGGCTGTGATGACGACACGGTGGTTGTCGAGTCCCATGGTGTCGCTCCTGGTTCGTGGATCGGTTGTTGCGGTGTGGTCCGGCGGCTGACCTCGGCTGCGTGCGGGCCCGTGCCCTCCTCCAGGTGGAAGCGTAGAACGAGCGCAACACGGCCTCGCTGTGCACCCGCGTCCTTGCCGAGTACATCACCCCCGGCGCGGCCCGCCCGGTCAACGGATTTGGCACTCCCGCCAGAGGTCGTACCAGAAGTGGAACGGAACCGCCGGAGGCCCGACGGCGCCAGTGGACACGGACCGGCTTCGGCGCGACCTGCATCCAGCGGGCGAAATCCCGCGCATCCACCCACGTCACCGGCGCGCACGAGGGCGGGCAGTCCTGCGTGGCGTGTCCCTCATCGGCATCGGCCAGGCAGGGGAACGGGTCTCCAGGGCGGCCGGCCGACGTGGGGGATCGCAGGCAGGGCGGCGCTTGATCGCGTGTTGGCCTCCGGCTGTCGGCAGGTTTCGTTGGGGGCATTGTTCGTGGGGATGTCCGCCGCCTCTGGTGCGGCGAGCCCCGGTGTCGGTGGCGCGATCGACGGCGCTGCCGTGGGGCCGACCCGGCGTATTCCAGAGGGGCCCGGGACCTGCCCGCCGAAGGAGGCGAACGGGGTGTTGCCAAAGTCGAGAAGTGACTATCGGTGAGCGATCGACTACTTTGGGCTCGTGATCCCGGGGATGAGCAGCAAGGTGGTGGGGCACCCGGTGCGGGCAGCGTTGCTGTTCGCCCTGCTCCTGCTGGTCGGCTGTCATCTCGTAGGCGCTCTGCACGGGCCGGGGTTCGCCACTCTGTCCACGCACGCGGCCGTCGACGGCTGTTCGCACGCCGCGGCGGAGCACAGCGCGGACCGGGCGCCCGGCCACGGTGGCGGCCACGCGGACGTGGTCGATCACGCCGTGGACCGGGTTCGTACCCCGGCGGACCGCGCCCTCGCCGATCCCGGTGGCACGGCGCCTCTCACGTACACGCCCCGCGCGGTGCCCGGCCCGTCCGATCGCGAGGGTCCGGAACCCTTGAGGGGCGGTACCGGCGGCCAGGCGACTCTGACCCGGCTCTGCGTCCTGCGGCGGTAGGCCGCGCCCGCACGCCTTCTCCACCCGTGCCCGTGCCCGCCGGGCACGGGTGGGACCAGAGGTGTGCTCGCGTGCCCGTGACCCGTCTGCCTCGCACACCCTGCTTGCTCCGGTGTGCACCAAGGAGCGTTACCGACCATGCACGTCCCCCTGCTCGAAAACTTCTGCGCGAACTCATTCGCCCCCGCGCCGCCGGTCGCCCGTGGCGCCCACCAGTTGGTGGGCAACACCCCGGTCCTGTGGGTGGGCGAGCCTTTCGCGCCTGCCGGACGGGGCTTCTTCGCCAAACTGGAGGGAGCCAACCCCGGAGGCATCAAGGACCGGCCCGGCCTGCACATGGTCCGGGAAGCCCGTCGCCGTGGCGTCCTCCGGCCCGGAGCCCCGATCATCGAGTCCTCCAGCGGCACCCTCGCGCTCGGCCTGGCCCTGGCCGGTCTGACGCACGATCACCCGGTCACCGTTGTCACCGACCCCGGCATGGAACCGACGATGCTGCGCCTCCTCACCACACTGGGCGCCGAGGTGCGGCAGGTGGCCGCCCCGCATCCGGCCGGCGGCTGGCAGCAGGCCCGCCGCGAACAGGTCACGGAGCTGCTCGGCGCGAACCCGGGAGCGTGGTGCCCGGACCAGTACCACAACCCCGACAACGTCGCCGCGTACAGGCCTATGGCCGCCGAACTCATCGCCCAGCTCGGCCGCATCGACGTCCTCGTCGCCTCGGTCGGCACGGGCGGCCACTCAGCAGGGATCAGCGCCGTGCTCCGGGAGAGCTTCCCCGATCTGGCACTGATCGGAGTTGACGCGACCGGCTCGACGATCTTCGGCCAGCCCGCCGCCGCGCGCCTGATGCGTGGCCTGGGCTCCAGCATCCACCCGGGCAACGTCGACTACCGCGCTTTCACCGAAGTCCACTGGGTCGCCCCCGCCGAAGCGGTCTGGGCCTGCCGCCAACTCGCCCGCCGGCACTACGCCTCGGGCGGCTGGAGCGTCGGCGCGGTCGCCCGGGTCGCCGGATGGGCGGCCCGCACTTGTCCCTCCGGCACCCGTATCGCTGCGATCTTCCCCGACGGCCCCCACCGCTACCTGGAAACCATCTACAACGACGCCTGGTGCCAGGAGCACCAACTGCTCGGCCACCTTCCGCCCGAGGAACCCGACACCATCGACGACCCGGCCGAACACACCGTGCGGCACTGGACACGCTGCGCCCGCGTGACCGACCCGCTGGATCGCACCGTCCCCGCAGGCACTCGCACCGTGGTGGGTGTCCGGTGAAGCAACTGTGCGCTCGCGTGCGTTCCTTCGACCCCGGTCTCCAGCTGCTGATGTGCAATCAGTTCGGTATCAATCTCGGCTTCTACATGCTGATGCCCTACCTTGCCGACCACCTCGCCCACGGTCTGGGCCTCGCCGCCTGGGCGGTCGGCCTGGTACTCGGCGTGCGCAACCTCTCCCAGCAAGGGATGTTCTGGCTCGGCGGCACCCTTGCCGACCGGATCGGCTACAAACCCCTCATCCTGACCGGCTGCGGCATGCGCACCGGCGCATTCGCCCTGTTGGCCTTCGCCGACACCCTCCCGGCGCTCGTCATCGCGTCCGCCGCCACCGGGCTCGCCGGGGCCCTGTTCAACCCTGCCGTCCGCGCCTACCTCGCCGCCGGAGCGGGCGAGCGCCGAGTGGAGGCCTTCGCCGCCTTCAACGTCTTCTACCAGGCCGGCATCCTGCTCGGCCCCCTCGTGGGCCTTGCCCTGCTCGCCTGGGACTTCCGCCTCGTGTGTACGGTCGCGGCCGCGGTCTTCGCGCTGCTCGCCGTCGTGCAGGCCCGCGCCCTGCCCCCGTGCAGCCCGGCCGCCGACGCCGAGCGCGCGGGCGGGCTGCGCGGTATCGCCGCGGACTGGCGGACCATCGCCACCAACCGGCCCTTCGTCCTGTTCTCCGCCGCGATGGCCGGCTCCTACCTCCTGGCCTTCCAGACCTACCTCGCCCTGCCGCTGCAGGCCCGCACCCTCTTCGGTGACAACAGCGGCACCGCCATGGGCGGGATTTTCGCCCTCTCCGCCCTGACCTCCGTCGCCGGACAACTGCGACTCACCGCCTGGGCCGGAAAACGCTTCGAAGCCCCCAAGGCCATCGCGATCGGCCTCATTCTGATGGGTGCGGCCTTCCTGCCTCTGCTGCTCGGCCCCCACCATCGGGCCGACGGCCTGTCGGCCGGGGGCGGGACGACCGGCCTGGTGCTGTGCGCGTGCCTGCTGGCCGCCGGCTCGGCGCTGCTGTACCCGTTCGAGATGGACACCCTGGTCCGGCTGTCCGGTGAGCGGCTGGTCGCCACGTACTACGGCGCGTACAGCACCGTCTCCGGGATCGCGGTGGCCGCAGGGAACGTGGGCGTGGGAGCCCTGTTCGACCTCGCCGCCCGCCTGGGCGCACCGTGGCTGCCCTGGGCGGCGCTGGCCGCCGTGGGCGGTGGTTGCGCGGCGGCCCTGATCGCGCTGCGCCGCACCGGCCATCTCAATCCCGCCACCGCTGCCCCGGTGCCGGCGGCGGCCTGAGAGCCTGTCGGGTGACCTCTGATCGGGCGTGCTCCTCACGCGTGGGGCGCACGCCCGGTCAGCCGGTGATCGGCCAGCTCCAGGGCTTCGGCCACCACACGTCGCAGATGCCCGTCGGGCAGCGTGTAGATCACCCGCCGGCCCTCCTTGCGGGTGGTCACCAGCCCGGACATGCGCAACCGGGCGAGATGCTGGCTGACCGCCGGCCGGGCCGCTCCTACGGCCTCCGCCAGTGAGGTGACGTCCGCCTCATTCGCTGCCAGGACATGCAGCAGCGCCAGACGGGTGCGGTCCGCCAGAAGGCCCAGGACCTCGGCCGCGACCAGGAAATGCTCAGCGCCGACCTCTCGCGGCTGCGAACCCTGCGCAGGTGATAGATGCATGCGTGCATTCATACGCACATAATAGGCGGGTGGGATCTCCGTCCACCCCGCCGCCTGACGAGAGTGAGCGCGCTGTGAGTCAGCATCACCATGGACACGCCGAACCGGGTGCCGGGCACGGGCACGACCACAGTCACGAGGACGCGCACGACCACGGATACCTGTGGAGCCACGAGCGCGACGGCTCGCGTTGGTCGCGGGTGCGGCACCAGGTCTCCCATGTGGTCACGCCGCACAGTCACGAGGTCATGGACAAGGTCGACTCGGCGATGGAGACCTCCAGGGAGGGGATGCGCACCCTGTGGCTGTCCCTGGGCATCCTGGGGGCGACCACGGTGATCCAGGCGGTCGTCGTCGCGGCGTCGGGGTCGGTCGCGCTGCTGGGCGACACCATCCACAACGCCGCCGACGCATTGACCGCCATCCCTCTGGGCATCGCGTTCGTCCTGGGCCGTCGTGCGGCGAACCGCCGCTACACCTACGGTTACGGACGCGCTGAGGACCTGGCCGGCGTCGCCATCGTGCTCACCATCGCCGCATCCTCCGCCCTGGCTGCGTACGAGGCGGTCGACCGGCTCCTCAGGCCACGCGACATCACCCACCTGTGGGCGGTCGCCGCCGCCGCGGTGGTCGGCTTCATCGGCAACGAATGGGTGGCCCGCTACCGCATCCGCACCGGCCGCACGATCGGATCCGCCGCCCTCGTCGCCGACGGACTGCACGCCCGCACCGACGGCCTCACCTCGCTCGCCGTCCTCCTCGGCGCCGGCGGCGCGGCACTCGGATGGCGGGCCGCCGACCCGATCGTCGGGCTGCTCATCACCGTCGCGATCCTCATGGTGCTGAGGCAAGCCGCCCGCGAGGTCTACCGGCGGTTGATGGACTCCGTCGACCCCGCCCTGGTCGACACCGCCGAAACCGCTTTGCGTGCAGTGGACGGCGTCCGCGACATCGGGCAGGTCCGCATGCGGTGGATCGGCCACGCGTTGCGCGCCGAGGCCGACATCGTCGTCGACCCGCAGCTCACCGTGGTCCAGGCCCACGCCCTGGCCGTCACAGCCGAGCACGCCCTCATCCATGCCGTCCCCCGCCTGGTCGGCGCCACCGTGCACACCGACCACACCGCCGACCACGGCGACCCCCACGCCGCCCTCGCCCACCACTGGGCCACCTGACCTCGGCATCACGTGGGGCGGGCCGGTCGGCGACGAACGGTACGCACTCATCGCCTGCATCCGACGGCCGAGAGGCCCCGGGTACCCGGCAGGGGTATGCTCGTACGAGTCGGCGGCCACAGGTGCGCGACAACGCGGAGAAAGGGAGCGGCAGTGGGCATCGGACACCCGAGCGAGCGGGGCATCGCCCGGCTCATCGCGGTCTGTGCCGTCCTGCTCGGTCTGTTCCTCATGCACGGCGCGCCGGCCACCGCCGCCGAGGGCTGCCACGGTGCGATGCCCCCAGTGACCGTACCCATGCACGACGGCCACGCCGCTTCGACGATGACCTCAGCGGCGCTGCCGACCACCGCGCAGAGTGCTCAGGCCGCCCGGGCCGGGGACGGTTCGGGAATGCACGGGGTGCAGTGCGTCTCCACCCCCGCGCACGAGCGGAACCCGCTGCCGACGGCCGGCCTGTACGCCGCCGTCGCACTGCCGGCCGCATGGTTCCCGGCGGGATTGCGGGCGGCCACCGGCTGGACACGGCGTCGCGGGCCGCCGGCCGGCGGGCGGGATCTCCTCATCCAGGTGTGCGTCGCGCGGACGTGACAGGCACCGCGCCGAACCCCGGTCACTGACCGGATCGGCCCCGTGTCCTGCCCTTCCCGCGCGCCACCGGCGTGGTGCGCCCACCCGGAAAGACCCCCGCTCATGTTCGCCTCTTCCCGATTCACCATGCGTCGCCGCGCCGTCGCGGCGGCCGGCACCGCAGCGGCCCTCGCGCTGACCCTGGCCGCGTGCGGCTCCTCCGGCGACTCCTCGGCCATGCCCGGCATGAACCACGGCGCGAAGGCCTCGGATTCCTCTTCGCGCAGCTCGTCGCCTTCGATGAGTGACATGCCCGGCATGGACCACATGGCCGCCGACAACGGCCTGTCCGACAACAAGGACGGCTACCGCCTCACCTCCCACGACGCGACCCTGCCCTCCGGCAAGCGGGCCGCGTACCGGTTCACGGTCAACGGCCCGGACGGCAAGCCGGTCACCGACTTCGCCGTCGACCAGACCAAGCGGATGCACTTCTACGCCATCCGCTCGGACCTGACCGGCTTCCAGCACATCCACCCGGTCATGGCCGCCGACGGCACCTGGACCGCCGACCTCACCTCCCTGGCCCCCGGCTCCTGGCGCATGTTCGCCTCCTTCACCCCGAACACCGGCGCGGGGAAGGGCAAGGACTTCGTCCTGAGCCGCAGCGTCACCGTCCCCGGGACAACCACGAAGACCCCGCTGCCCGCAGGGACCGGCAGCGCCGGGGCCGACGGGTACACCGTCACCGTCAAGGGCGAGCCGATGGCCGGCATGGCGCACCCGCTGACCGTCACCGTGTCCAAGGACGGCGAGCCGGTCACCGATCTGCAGCCCTACCTGGACACCTACGCCCACCTGACCGCATTCCACGAGGGCGACGCCGCATTCGCCCACCTTCACCCGACCACCAAGGTGAACGGTGACCACGGTGGCCCCGACCTGGCTTTCCACGCCGAACTGCCCACCTCGGGCAACTGGCGGCTGTTCCTGCAGTTCCGGACCGGCGGCAAGCTCCACACCGCTGCCCTGACCCTGCCCGTGGGCTGAACCCGGAGGGGCGCCGCCCGTGCGGATGCTGTTGGCACAGTCGCCGGCAGCGTCCCGGGCGGCGGCGCCCCTCTTCAGGAATCCGGCCGGTCAGAGGTCGCGCAGTGGGATGAACGGGCCGGCTGGCTCACGGGACGGAATCCGGCGAATCTCCAGGGATTCCCCACGGCGGACTGGCGATCAGTCAGTCCGCCGTGCCCCCCAGTAGCCGATCTCCGCCGGCTCACCGTCGCGGTAGAGCACGGTGCACCTCCCGCAGCCGCGTCCAGGGAATGCGAGCTGTGTCGGACTGCAGGGCGTCGGCCAACTGGCTGCGAGCGGGGCGGCCGTCGGGTGCCCAGGCACGTATCCGGTCCTCGGTCAGCGGTCGCATCATGGCGAACTCGTCGGTGGTCCCGGCCGCATGCGCGCGGCGTGGGACGATCCGGCGCGCGAGCGGGAAAGCCCATGACAGAGCCGGAAGACGGGCAATTCCGGATCAGAGCCCGTCCGGCGGCTGGCAGGACGGCGTCCGCCGAGGCTGCCCGCAGCCAACTGGCCGCGGGCTGAGCGGTTGTGGGTGGCGCGTTAGCGGGTCGTCGCGCCCTTGGAGGGCATGGCCTTCAGCGTGCCGCACAGTGCGGGGGCGGTGGCGGCCTGGGGGAGCTTGGGGTCTAGCTCGCTGGGGCCTAGCACGTTGGTGAACTTGCCGCTGCCGTCGTAGTCGATGCCGTGCACGACGATGACGGCCTTGCCGGCGCGGATGTTGCTGGCCACATCGTTGTTGACGGTGATGGTGCGTGAGTACTGGTAGGAGCTGCCCACGGGGAAGCGGGTCACCGCCAGTGCGCTGGCCGGGGAAGTGTCGCCGCTGGTGGTCAGGGAACGGCCGATCATGCCGTAAGACTTCATGCCGTCGGTGGTGCTGATCGCGATGTGCCCGTTGAGGTTGGTGGCCGCGGCCGCAGCGGGGCACGTGCCCATGCCGTTGATGTGGATGTGGGCCGCGTGCGGAACCCCGGCCAGGAGCCCCTTCACGGTCATCCTCACGGTGACCTTGTGACCGGACAGGGACACGGTCGCGGTGCCCGAGCCGGTCACGTTGTTGGTCGGGATCGGAGTCAAGTCGGCCCGGAATCTGTGCGAGCCGGAGTCTGCGGCTGCCGTTGTCGGGACGCCCATCGACAGGCCCAGCACACTGGCCGCTGCCAGGGAGGATATTGCCTTACGCATCTGAAAGCCTCGCTTTCCTGGGATCACCGGCTCGTCGTCACCGAAAGCCGGGTCAGGCCCTGACCCCACCGAACGGGAGCCGCCCTGATCTTGTCCCTTGCGTGAGAAAGGTCCACCCATGACGGTACCCACGAACCCCGAGACGCCGCACTCCGAGTCCGTCACAGCAACCGAAACCGGTGACGAGGCGAATCCCCGGCGCGCACCGGTCTGATTCGTCGTCGTGGGCTCCTTGTGCCTGTCCTCAGCGGGATCGGAGCGGGTGTTGTGGCCTTGGTGATCGAGTGCCCGGGCCTTGCGGCTCCCATCGGTACAGCTGCGGCCGTGGTCGGGGCCGTTGTTCCGCTTGCGCAGCGCAAGGGGCGGGGCCCGGTATCCGAAGACGATCCTTCTGGCGAGCCGTGAGCAGCCTAGGTGTTCTGTCCACGGAGGTTGGTGACAGCAATCACGGTCGGGTGGTCTTGAACGAGTGAGGGCCTTCTGGGTTCGGTGTGGATTGCGACA
>NZ_JBEZKL010000069.1:0-39084 GCF_040704695.1 Streptomyces sp. NPDC048411 | reverse complement strand
GGGCGGGCCTGGCGGCGTCTGGTGCGTGCGATCGCGAGGCGGAGGCTCGCCCCGATACTGGGCGTGTCGGGGCGAGCCCGACAACGCAGCGAGCGTGCGTGCCAGGCGTCGCCAGGCAGGCGGGACTTTCGAAACACGCCCTAGTTGTGGCTGTGCAGGACAGCGTTGAGGCCGTCCCACACCGCATTGTTCGGGCGGGCCTCGACAGCGCCGGTGACCGAGTTGCGGCGGAAGAGGATGTTCGAGGCACCGGAGAGCTCTCGCGCCTTGACGATCTGGCCGTCCGGCATGGTGATGCGCGTACCCGCGGTGATATACAGCCCCGCTTCGACGACGCACTCGTCGCCGAGCGCGATCCCGACGCCCGCCTCGGCGCCGATGAGGCAGCGCTCACCGATGACGATGCGCTCCTTGCCGCCGCCGGAAAGGGTGCCCATCGTCGAGGCACCGCCACCGATGTCGGAGCCGTTGCCGATGACGACGCCCGCGGAGATGCGGCCCTCGATCATCGACGTGCCGAGCGTGCCGGCGTTGAAGTTGACGAAGCCCTCGTGCATGACCGTCGTACCGGCGGCGAGGTGCGCGCCGAGCCTGACCCGGTCGGCGTCGGCGATCCGGACGCCCTTCGGGGCGACGTAGTCCGTCATCCGGGGGAACTTGTCGACCGAGGTGACCTGGAGGTGCAGGCCGTCGGCGCGGGCGTTCAGTCGCACCTTTTCCAGGTCGTCGACGGCGACCGGACCGAGCGACGTCCAGGCGACGTTGGTCAGGAGGCCGAAGACGCCGTCCAGGTTCTGTCCGTGCGGCTGGACGAGACGGTGCGAGAGGAGGTGCAGGCGCAGGTACGCGTCGTGGGCGTCGAGCGGCTTGTCGTCGAGCGAGGCAATGACCGTGCGCACGGCGACGACCTCGACACCGCGGCGGGCGTCCACGCCGACGGCCTTGGCCGCGCCCTCGCCGAGGAGGTTCACGGCCTGGTCGGGGGTGAGCCGTTCCGTTCCGGCCGGGCCGGGGCCGGCGGAGAGCTCGGGGGCGGGGAACCAGGTGTCGAGAACGGAACCGTCGCCGGCGATGGTGGCGAGGCCGGCGGCGACGGCGCCGGTGGTGCGGGAAGTCGTGTCGGTCATGACACGAACCTAACCGGCAGGGCCCCGCCGGAGCCAACCGGTCTCGCCGGATGGTCGCGGTGGGGGCCCACCCGCCCGGACCACCCGGTCAGCCGGGCTGCGCCTGCCGCTCGGGCATCGGAGTCCGCGCCGGAGCCTCCACGCGCACCGGCCCCCGCAGCCGCCGCGCCGCCAGCACCGCCACCCCCGCACCGCCGGCCAGTACCGCGCACACCGGCCAGAGCAGCTCGGGCGCGGCCGCGTAGAGCGCGCCGCCGAGGGGCGGAGCCAGCACCTGGCCGCTGATGGACGCCCCCGCGTACAGGCTCTGGAAGCGGCCCTGCACATGACCGGGGGCCTGGTCGGCGACGTACGCCGTGGCGGTCGACTTGTACAGGACCTCGCCCGCGGTCAGCGACACCATCATGGTGACGGCGAACAGCACGCCGGCCCCCGGGATCAGTGCCGCGAATCCCAGCCCCACCAGCAGCAGCCCGGTGCCCACGATGCTCAGCGGAGCCCGTCGGCGCAGTGCGTGCGCCACCGGGAGTTCGAGGCAGAGGATGACGCCGCCGTTGATGGCGAGCAGCCACCCGTAGAACTGGGCGCCGTGGCCGTGATCGCCGAGGAACACGGGCAGGGTGGAGTACTGCTGCCGGTAGACGAAGTCGACGCAGAGGATCGCGGCGAGCAGCACCGTCACCGCGGGTCTGACCCGCAGCTCCCGCCAGAGCCCGGGCGCACCGGGGTCGTGCGCCGGCCGGGTGTGTGCGGTGCCGCGCGCCGGGAGCACCTTCGATGCGTACGCGGCGAAGAGCAGCGTCCCGAGGCCGTCGGCGACGAACAGCGGGCCGTACGAGAAGCGGTCGGCGATCAGTGCGCCGAGCGGTGGGCCGACGGCGAAGGCGGCGTTGCTCCCGGCGCGCATCAGGGCGAAGCTCTGGCGCCTGCCGCCCTCGGGAACGGAGACGGCGACGAGGGCCGCGTTGGCGGCGCGTACGACGCCTGCCGCGTACTGTGCGAGCGGCAGCACCCCGTACATCGCCACGACCGGCAGGACCGGCAAGGTGACGAGCGCCGCGCCGCTCACCAGCGCGCCCATCAGGAGCATCCGGCGGTGACCGTAGTGGTCGCCGAACCATCCGCCGGTGAAGTTACCGGCGACCAGGCCGATGCCGCCGATGCCCGCGATCACTCCGGCCTGCGGCACGGTGAGTCCGCGCGGTCCGGTCAGATAGACGAAGAGATAGACGAAGGTAAAGCTGACGACTCCGTTGAAGAAGGCTCCCAAGGCCAGCAGCCGTACCGTCCGTGGTACGTCCCGCACCATCCCGAAGATCCTCATGCGCAGCCCCCCAGTGAGTTCCTTTTGGGAACGGACTATGACAGCATGCTTTCCGCAGGTCAATCCCGTAAGGGGTGGCCTCGGCGCGAGCAAGAACGGAAGAAGACGAAGTCATGCCGCAGCGCACCAGCCTGTCCGACGCCGACTGCGCGATCGCCCAGGCCCTCGATGTCGTCGGCGACTGGTGGACCCTGCTGATCGTGCGCGACACCGCGCGCGGGGTGCACCGCTTCGACGCGCTCCAGCACGAGCTGGGCATGTCCCGCAAGGTGCTCACCGAGCGGCTGCGGCTGCTGGTGGACGCGGGGGTGCTGTCGCGGGATCCGTACCAGGACCGCCCCGTCCGGTACGAGTACCGGCTCACCCCGCGCGGCCGCGCGCTGCTGCCCGTACTGATCGCGCTCCAGGACTGGGGCGACACCTGGGTGATGGGAGACGGGGAGACGATGGCGACGGCCACGGAGACGTCCAAGGAGGCGGCACGGGTGCACGCCCTGGTGGGCACCCGCCTGCCGGAGCTGCAACTCCTCGACTACGACGGCGTGTTGCGCGACCCGGTCGCCAACACCCCGTACACCGTCCTGTACTGCTTCCCCGGCGCGTACGCCCGCCGGGACGCCTACCCGCCGGGCTGGGCCGAGATCCCGGGCGCGAGCGGCTGCACCCTCGAATCCTGCACGTACCGCGACCAGTTGACCGAGTTCACCGCGGCGGGGGCGACGGTGCACGGAGTGTCCACCCAACGCCCCGACGAGCAGCGGGCGTTCGCGGAGGCGGAGGGGCTGCGCTTCCCGCTGCTGTCCGACGCGGAACTGGGGCTTGCGGCGGCGCTGCGACTGCCGACGTTCCGGGCGGCGGGAGTCAGCCGGCTGAAGCGGCTCACCCTGGTGATGGGCCGGGACCGGACGGTCCGCGAGGCGCTGTATCCGATCACGGACATCGAGGCGAGCGTGCAGGCGGCCCTGGCGGCGGTCCGCCGCTGACATCCCGACGCCCGCCGGGGCCGGGCCCGTCGACGCCCCGGGGCGGCCGACGCGGTCAGCCGATGATCCGCGCCAGCATCTCCCGCGCGTACGCCGCGTCGTAGCTCCCGCCCGTCAGCAGCACCTGCAGACAGATCCCGTCCATCAGCGCGATCAGCGCCCGCGCGGTGGCCGGATCGGTGCGCCCGGCCAGCAGCTCGGCGGTGACATCCGTCCACTCGGCGGCGACCGGCTGCAGCACGGGCCGGCGCAGCGCCGCGAGGTAGAGCTCGTACTCCAGCTCCAGGCGCCCGCGGCCGCCGGAGAACCACTCCCCCAGCAGCCGGGCCAGCGCCTCGGCGAGATCGGCGTCCGGGGCGAGGAGGGCCTCGCTCTCCCGCATGGCCCGGGAGAAATTCTCGTTCGAGCGGCGCAGCGCGGCGACCAGCAGCTCGTCGAGCGAGGCGAAGTGGTACGTCGTCGAGCCGAGCGGCACATCCGCCTCCGCGGCGACGGAACGGTGGCTGAGCCCCGCGATGCCCTTGGTACCGACCACCCGGATCGCCGCATCGATGATGCGGCCGCGCCGCTCGGGGTCGTACCGACGGATCATCAGTGCGCTCCGCCCAGGTTGAGCACGACCACACCGGCGATGATCAGCGCGATGCCCGCCATCTTGACCAGGTTTCCGGACTCGCCCATGAAGAGGACCCCTATGGTGGCGACCGCCGCCGTGCCGATCCCGGCCCAGATGGCATAGGCGGTGCCCATGGACACCGTCTTCAGGGTCTGTGCGAGCAGCGAGAAGGCAAGCAGATAGCCGACGACGGTGATGAGCGAGGGCCAGAGCCGGGTGAAGCCCTCGCTGTACTTCATGGCCGTCGTCCCGGCCACCTCCGCCGCAATGGCCGCGGCCAGCAGTCCGTATCCCATGCGTACGAGTGTACGCATCGTTGCGTACGCCCGTACACATAACGTGGTGCGCAGAAGGGATCCACTGCCCCACCAGGAGCGCTACCGTGTCCCGACCAGCACATGGACACCGACACAACGGAGCAGCAGTGGCGCAGGACGCAGGGTGGGGCGGCGGGCCCGGGGGCCCGCCGTACGGAGGAGCGCCGTACGGAGGACCCCCCGGACCGCCGGGATGGGGCGGCTGGATGCCGCCGCCGAAGCCAGGGGTGATACCGCTCGCGCCGCTGAGCCTCGGGGACATCCTCAGCGGCGCGTTCTCCACGATGGGCCGCTACTGGAAGCAGCTCTTCGGCATCGGTGCGGCCGTGTACGGCGGGGCCGTCGTCGTGGTCGGCGCGGCGGTCGCGATCGCGTACTCCGCGGTCAGCGACCATCTGCACCGGGTCGTCGAGCTCTCCGCCGAGGAGAGCGCGCCCACGGAGGACATCACCCCGCTGGTGATCGCCTTCGGCGCCGTCTGGCTGGTCGCCCTTCTGTCGCTCATGATCGGCACCGCCATGATGTACGCGACCGTACCGGCGGTCCTGCAGGACGCCGTCCTGGGGCGGCGGACCACGTTCGGAATCATCTGGCGCCGGGCCTGGGCCCGCGTACCGGCGGTCATCGGCACGGTGATCCTGACCGGGCTGATCACATTGATCCCACTGGTCTTCATGATTGTCACCATGGTGTCCGCCATCATCGCGGCCGTCAGCCTGGATGCCGGGTCCGGCGCCACGGCACTGATCCCGTTCAGCTTCCTCGGCGCCCTGGCGACGTTCCCGCTGGCGGCCTGGCTCTGGGTGAAGTTCTCCCTGGCCCCCTCCGCCGCCGTCTTCGAGGGACAGAGCCCGATCTCGGCGCTGCGCCGCTCCTCGCAGCTGGTGCGCGGCGACTGGTGGCGGATCTTCGGCATCTCACTGCTGGCGCTGATCATGGCGGCGGTGGCGAGCTACATCATCCAGACGCCGTTCTCGTTCCTCGGCCTGTTCCCGGGCATGCTCAGCACAGCGAGCCTGGACTCGGACCCGAGCGTCGCGGCCGTCATCGTCGCCGTGAGCGGCTACCTGGTGGCCATGCTGCTGGGCCAGCTGATCGGCCAGCTCGTCTCGGCGACGTTCCCGCAGCTGGTGATCGGGCTGCTGTACGTGGACCGGCGGATGCGCACCGAGAACCTGGGCCCGGTCCTCGCCGAAGCAGCCGCCGCGCCCCCGCAGTTCGGTCCGTGAGCGCGAGTCACACCGCTCAGACCGACCGGCACATGGGGGTGGGAGAAGGAGCGGGACTGGGTGCGTGCTAAAAGGAAACGGCCATGACCGCCAGTCTGCCCGGCGGTCATGGCCGTTCGCCGCACCGAATCGCGAAGCCGCGCTCGTCCGTAGGCCGCTGACGGTGTACCCGACGGAGCGGGAGGCGCAACCGGCGGACGAACAACGCCGAACGGCCTCCGGCTCGAGCCGGAGGCCGTTCGGAAGCGCAGAGGATCAGACGTTGAAGCCGAGCGCGCGCAGCTGCTCGCGTCCGTCGTCCGTGATCTTGTCCGGGCCCCACGGCGGCATCCAGACCCAGTTGATCCGCAGCTCGTTGACGAGGCCGTCGGTCGCGGACTTCGCCTGGTCCTCGATGACATCGGTCAGCGGGCAGGCCGCGGACGTCAGGGTCATGTCGAGGGTGGCGATGTTCGCGTCGTCGATGTGGATGCCGTAGATCAAGCCCAGGTTGACGACATCGATGCCCAACTCGGGGTCGACGACGTCGTACAGCGCCTCGCGGACCTCCTCCTCGGAGGCCGGCTTGGTGGTCAGTACTTCTGGCGTACCGTGATCGCTCATGCCATGTTCCCTTCGGACAGCGCCTTCGCCGTCGCGTCCTTCCACGCCATCCAGCTCAGCAGCGCGCACTTGACCCGGGCCGGGTACTTCGAGACACCGGCGAACGCGACCGCGTCCTCCAGCACCTCCTCCATCGCGTCGTCCGGCTCGAGCTGGCCCTTCGACTGCATCAGCTCCAGGAAGGTCTCCTGGATCTTCTGCGCCTCGCCCAGCTCCTTGCCGACCAGCAGCTCGTTCATCACGGAGGCGCTGGCCTGACTGATGGAACAGCCCTGGCCCTCGTACGACACATCGGCGATGGTCTCGCCGTCGTACTTCACCCGGAGCGTGATCTCGTCTCCGCACGTCGGGTTGACGTGGTGCACCTCGGCGTCGCCGTCCCGCAGACCGCGCCCGTGGGGGTGCTTGTAGTGGTCCAGGATCACTTCCTGGTACATCGAATCAAGCTTCACCAGTCAACCCTCAGCCGAAGAAGTTCCGTACGTGCTCCAAGCCGTCCACCAGGGCGTCGACCTCGGCGGGCGTGGAGTACAGATAGAACGACGCTCGTGTCGTCGCAGGAATTCCGTACCGCAGGCAGACCGGCCGTGCGCAGTGGTGTCCGACGCGGACCGCGATGCCTTGCTCGTCGAGGACCTGGCCCACGTCGTGCGGGTGGATGTCGCCGAGCGTGAAGGAGATCGTGGCGCCGCGGTCCTCCGCGGTGGACGGACCGATGATCTTCAGGTCCGGGACCTCCAGGAGGCGCTTCACCGCGTACTCGGTGATCGCGTGCTCGTGCCGGAAGATCTTGTCCATGCCGATCGCCGAGAGGTAGTCCACGGCTGCGCCGAGGCCGACGGCCTGCGCGATCGGGGGCGTACCCGCCTCGAACTTGTGCGGCGCCGGGGCGTATGTCGACGAGTGCATCGACACGGTCTCGATCATCTCGCCACCACCGAGGAACGGCGGCAGGTCCTCCAGGAGCTCCTGCCGTCCCCAGAGCACGCCGATGCCGGTCGGACCGACCATCTTGTGGCCGGTGAAGGCCACGAAATCGGCCTGCAGCGCCTGCACGTCGAGCACCATGTGCGGGGCGGCCTGCGACGCGTCGATGCAGACCAGCGCGCCGACCTGCTGGGCGCGGCGGACGATCTTCTCGACCGGGTTGATCGTGCCCATGATGTTGGAGACCAGCGTGAAGGTGACGATCTTCGTCTTCTCCGTGATGATCTCGTCTATGTTGGACAGGTCGAGGCGGCCGTCGTCGGTGATGCCGAACCACTTCAGCTTCGCACCGGTGCGCTGCGCAAGCAGCTGCCACGGCACGATGTTGGAGTGGTGCTCCATCTCTGTGGTGACGATCTCGGTCTCGTGGTCCACCCGGTAGGGCTCGTCGGCCCAGCCGAGCATGTTGGCCACGAGGTTGAGCGACTCCGAGGCGTTCTTGGTGAAGATCACCTCGTTGCGGCTCGGCGCGTTGATGAAGGCGGCGACCTTGTCACGGGCGCCTTCGTACAGCGCCGTGGCCTCCTCCGCGATCGTGTACACGCCGCGGTGGACATTGGCGTTGTGCCGCTCGTAGTACTCGCTGAGCGCGTCGAGGACCTGGCGCGGCTTCTGCGAAGTCGCCGCGCTGTCCAGGTAAACGATCTTCTTCCCGTCGTGGACCGTACGATCCAGCAGGGGGAAGTCCTTGCGGATCGCCTCGGTGTCGAGGAGGCCCGGCAGCTGTGTCACGCGGAAGCGCCACCCTTCACATATGCCTCGTAGCCCTCGTTCTCCAGCTTGTCGGCGAGCTCGGCGCCGCCGGACTCGGCAATACGGCCGTTGGCGAAGACGTGCACGAAGTCGGGCTTGATGTAACGGAGGATCCGCGTGTAGTGCGTGATCAGCAGCGTGCCGACCTCGCCGGTCTCGCGCACCCGGTTAACGCCCTCGGAGACGACGCGCAGGGCGTCGACGTCGAGGCCGGAGTCGGTCTCGTCGAGGATCGCGACCTTCGGCTTGAGAAGCTCCAGCTGAAGGATCTCGTGGCGCTTCTTCTCACCGCCGGAGAAGCCCTCGTTGACGTTGCGCTCGGCGAACGCGGGGTCCATCTGGAGGTCGGCCATCGTCTCCTTGACCTCCTTCACCCACGTACGCAGCTTGGGCGCCTCGCCGCGGACGGCGGTGGCGGAGGTACGCAGGAAGTTGGAGACCGAGACACCGGGGACCTCGACCGGGTACTGCATGGCCAGGAACAGGCCGGCGCGGGCGCGCTCGTCGACGGTCATCGCGAGGACGTCCTCGCCGTCGAGGGTCACCGTGCCGCTGGTGATCGTGTACTTGGGGTGACCTGCGAGGGAGTACGCGAGGGTCGACTTGCCGGACCCGTTGGGGCCCATGATGGCGTGCGTCTCGCCCTGCTTCACGATCAGGTCGACGCCCTTGAGGATCTCCTTCGTGGCGTTGTCGGCCTCGACGGAGACGTGCAGGTCGCGGATTTCAAGCGTTGCCATGGGTGACTCAGGACTCCTGGGTGACGGAGACGAGCACATCGTCCCCTTCGATCTTGACGGGGTATACGGGGACGGGGCGCGTCGCGGGAAGGCCGGACGGCTTACCGGTGCGCAGGTCGAAGCTGGAGCCGTGCAGCCAGCACTCGATCATGCAGTCCTCGACCTCTCCCTCGGACAGTGAGACGTTCGCGTGCGAGCAGATGTCGTTGATCGCGAACACCTCCCCCTCGGTACGGACGAGAGAGACCGGCGTTCCGTCGAGTTCCACCCGCTTCGGGGTGTCCTCTTCCAGCTCGCTCAGCGCACAGACTCTGACGAAGGCCATCAGACGGAAGCCTTCAGCTCGGCCTCGATCTTGTCGAGCAGACGGGTCTCGACGTCCGGCAGACCGATCTGCTGGACCAGCTCGGCGAAGAAGCCGCGCACGACGAGCCGACGGGCCTCCTCGGCCGGGATGCCGCGGGACATCAGGTAGAAGAGCTGCTCGTCGTCAAAGCGGCCGGTCGCGGAGGCGTGACCGGCGCCGACGATCTCGCCGGTCTCGATCTCCAGGTTCGGCACCGAGTCGACCCGCGCGCCGTCCGTGAGGACGAGGTTGCGGTTCATCTCGTAGGTGTCGGTGCCCTCGGCCTTGGCCTGGATGAGCACGTCACCGATCCACACCGCGTGCGCGCCGTCGCCCTGGAGCGCGCCCTTGTAGACGGCGTTGGACTTGCAGTGCGGGGTGTTGTGGTCGACGAAGAGACGGTGCTCCTGGTGCTGGCTCCGGTCGGTGAAGTACAGCCCGAAGAGCTCCGCCTCGCCGCCGGTGCCCGCGTAGGAGACCCGCGGGTGGAGGCGGACCAGGTCGCCGCCGAAGGTGACGACGATCGACTTGAAGGTGGCGTCCCGGCCGATCAGCGCGTTGTGCTGAGCGGCGTGGACGGCGGTGTCGTCCCAGTCCTGGACGGAGACGACGGTCAGCTTCGCACCGTCACCGAGGACGTAGTCGACGTTGCCCCCGAGGACCGCGTCACCGGTGTGGTCGATGACGACCACGGCCTCGGCGAAGGCTCCCAGCTCGATGACCTGGTGGGCGTAGGCCACGCCGCCCTCGCCGTGCACCGCGATCCGGATCGGCTCGGCGAGCACGGCCTCCTTGTCGACCGTGATCACCGAGGCCTTCTCGAAGGACGAGTACGCCTGGGCGGCGACGCGGTCCACCGGGGTGCCCGCCCGGCCGAGCCGCGCGTCGTCGCGGCCGACGGTCTCGACGGTGACGCCCTCGGGGACGTCGACCTCGACCTTGACGGCGCCACCGGTCGCGACGGCGGTGCCGTCGTGCAGGCCGCGCAGCCGCTCCAGCGGCGTGAACCGCCACTCCTCCTCGCGGCCGTGCGGGACCGGGAAGTCCGCGACGTCGAAGGACGGGGGCGCGCTCATGCGCGTGGCGACGGTCGACTCGGCGGCCACCGCGATGGAGCCGGTGGTGGTGGACCCCGCCGGAATGTTCTGAGCCTCAGCCATGGCTGTCGTAGTGCTCGCTTTCTCTGTCAAAAGTCGGGGGATTCGGTCGTCAGGCTGTGCTAGCCGACCGAACCCTCCATCTGCAGCTCGATCAGCCGGTTGAGCTCAAGCGCGTACTCCATGGGCAGCTCGCGCGCGATCGGCTCGACGAAGCCGCGCACGATCATGGCCATGGCCTCGAACTCGGTCAGACCGCGGCTCATCAGGTAGAAGAGCTGGTCCTCGGAGACCTTGGAGACAGTGGCCTCGTGGCCCATGGACACATCGTCCTCACGGACGTCCACGTACGGGTACGTGTCGGAGCGGGAGATCGTGTCGACCAGGAGCGCGTCGCACAGCACGTTGGACTTGGAGCCCGCGGCGCCCTCGCCGATCTCGACCAGGCCGCGGTACGAGGTACGGCCGCCGCCTCGCGCCACCGACTTGGAGACGATGTTGGAGGAGGTGTTCGGCGCCATGTGGACCATCTTGGATCCGGCGTCCTGGTGCTGGCCCTCGCCGGCGAAGGCGATGGAGAGCGTCTCGCCCTTGGCGTGCTCGCCCATCAGGTAGACGGCCGGGTACTTCATGGTGACCTTGGAGCCGATGTTGCCGTCGACCCACTCCATGGTCGCGCCCTCGTACGCCACGGCGCGCTTGGTGACCAGGTTGTAGACGTTGTTCGACCAGTTCTGGATCGTCGTGTAGCGGCAGCGGCCGCCCTTCTTCACGATGATCTCGACAACGGCGGAGTGCAGCGAGTCCGAGGAGTAGATCGGCGCGGTGCAGCCCTCGACGTAGTGGACGTAGGCGTCCTCGTCGACGATGATCAGCGTCCGCTCGAACTGGCCCATGTTCTCCGTGTTGATACGGAAGTAGGCCTGCAGCGGGATGTCGACGTGGACACCCTTCGGCACGTAGATGAACGAGCCACCGGACCACACGGCCGAGTTCAGCGAGGCGAACTTGTTGTCGCCGACCGGGATGACGGTGCCGAAGTACTCCTTGAAGAGCTCCGGGTGCTCCTTCAGCGCGGTGTCCGTGTCGAGGAAGATGACGCCCTGCTCCTCCAGGTCCTCACGGATCTGGTGGTAGACGACCTCGGACTCGTACTGCGCGGCGACACCGGCGACCAGGCGCTGCTTCTCCGCCTCCGGGATGCCGAGCTTGTCGTACGTGTTCTTGATGTCCTCGGGCAGGTCCTCCCAGGACTCCGCCTGCTTCTCGGTGGACCGCACGAAGTACTTGATGTTGTCGAAGTCGATGCCCGACAGGTCGGAGCCCCAGTTCGGCAGGGGCTTCTTGTCGAACAGCCGCAGGCCCTTGAGGCGGAGCTTCAGCATCCACTCGGGCTCGTTCTTCTTCGCCGAGATGTCACGTACGACAGCCTCGGAGAGGCCGCGCTTGGCCGCCGCGCCTGCCGCGTCGGAGTCGGCCCAGCCGAATTCGTACGTACCCAGACCCTCGAGCTCAGGGTGGGCAGTCTCCGTGGGGAGCGTCATGCGGGGTTCCTCCCGGCCGTGCTTGCAGATGCTGATGTGGTGGTCTGTGCGGTTGGGGGTCCGCCGCGCGGTACGAACGTCGTGCACACCCCGTCGCCGTGGGCGATGGTGGCCAGACGCTGCACATGGGTCCCGAGCAGGCTGGAGAAGATTTCCGTCTCCGCCTCGCACAGCTGCGGGAATTGTTCGGCGACATGGGCGACCGGGCAGTGGTGCTGGCACAACTGCTCGCCCTGTTGGGGGCCCGGCGCGCTGCGCGCCGTAGCAGCGTACCCGTCGGCGGACAAGGCCTTGGCCAGCGCCTCGGTGCGCTTCTCGGGGTTCGCGGCCTCGACCGCCTTGCGGTAGGCCACTGACTGGGCAGCGGTCCTGGCACGGGCGAAGACGGCGACCGCTTCGTCGCCCGCGGTCTCGGCGATCCAGCGAAGAGCGTCGGCGGCAAGTTTGTCGTAGGACTGGTCGAAGGCGTCCCGGCCGCAGTCGGTCAGAGCGAACACCTTGGCCGGGCGGCCGCGGGTCCGCGCCCCGTACACCCGCTGCTCGCGGGCCTCGACGACATTGTCGGAGAGGAGGGCGTCCAGATGGCGGCGGACGGCGGCCTGAGTCAGTCCGAGCCGCTTCGCCAGGTCGGCGACGGTGGACGGGCCGTGGTCCAGGATGGAGCGCGCGACCCGGTTGCGCGTCGAGCGCTCGCCGGTCGCGAGTTCCTCCTGCGGAGCCTCGCCCTGGTATTTCACAACGCCATTGTTGCGTAATTCCTCCGCCCCTGACAACCACGGTCCGAAACGATCAACGGTGGAGTTCGTCACTAAGGGTTACCTAATCCGGCCCCCGGGGACTTGCCCGCCGGGCCGCTGCCTAGACTTACCGGCCATGAAGAACGAGCCGGTCGTGCAGATCCGTGGCCTGGTGAAGCGGTACGGCGCCAAGACCGCGGTGAACGGCCTCGACCTGGGCGTACGCACCGGCGCGGTCACCGCCGTCCTCGGCCCCAATGGCGCCGGCAAGACCACCACCGTCGAGACCTGCGAGGGCTACCGCCGCCCCGACGCCGGGACTGTACGCGTCCTCGGCCTCGACCCGGTCGCCGACGCCGCGGAGCTCCGCCCCCGGATCGGCGTGATGCTGCAGTCGGGTGGCGTCTACTCCGGAGCGCGCGCCGACGAGATGCTCCGCCACATGGCGAAACTGCACGCCCACCCGCTCGACGTCGACGCGCTGATCGAGCGTCTCGGCCTCGGCAGCTGCGGCCGGACGACGTACCGCCGGCTCTCCGGCGGCCAGCAGCAGCGCCTCGCCCTGGCGATGGCCGTCGTCGGCCGCCCCGAGCTGGTGTTCCTCGACGAGCCGACCGCGGGCCTCGACCCGCAGGCCCGCCGCTCGACCTGGGATCTCGTACGGGAACTGCGCGCCGACGGCGTATCGGTCGTCCTCACCACCCACTTCATGGACGAGGCCGAGGTGCTCGCCGACGATGTCGCCATCATCGACGCGGGCCGGGTCATCGCCCAGGGCAGCCCGGAGCTGCTGTGCCGCGGCGGCGCCGAGAACACCCTGCGCTTCACCGGCCGCCCCGGTCTCGACCTCGGCTCGTTGCTGAAGGCGCTGCCCGACGGCACGCAGGCGGCTGAGCCCACCACCGGCACGTACCGCATCACCGGCCAGGTCGACCCACAGCTGCTGGCCACCGTCACCTCCTGGTGCGCGCAGCACGGCGTGATGCCCGAGGGCATCTCCGTCGAGCGTCACACCCTGGAGGACGTCTTCCTGGAACTGACCGGCAAGGAGCTGCGCGCATGAGCGCCGGTACGTATGCCCCGCGGCCCGGTGCCGCCCCGCTGCCCCGCATGATCGGTGCGCAGACCGCGCTGGAGACGCGGATGCTGCTGCGCAACGGCGAGCAGCTGCTCCTGACGGTGATCATTCCGACGCTGCTGCTGGTGCTGTTCAGCGCCGTCGACATCGTGGACACCGGCGCGGGCAGGTCCGTGGACTTCCTGGCGCCGGGCATTCTCGCGCTCGCCGTGATGTCCACCGCCTTCACCGGCCAGGCCATCGCGACCGGCTTCGAGCGGCGGTACGGCGTGCTCAAGCGCCTCGGCGCCTCACCGCTGCCCCGCTGGGGGCTGATGACCGCGAAGACCCTTGCGGTGCTGGTCACCGAGGTGCTGCAGGTCGTGCTGCTGACGGTGATCGCGTTCGCGCTGGGCTGGTCGCCGCACGGCAACCCGCTCGCCGTCCTGCTGCTGCTCGCGCTCGGCACCGCCGCGTTCTCCGGGCTCGGCCTGCTGATGTCCGGGACCCTGAAGGCGGAGGCGACGCTCGCCGCCGCCAACCTGGTCTTTCTGCTGCTGCTGGTCGGCGGCGGGGTCATCGTGCCGCTGGACAAGTTCCCGGACGCGGCGCAGTCCGTGCTGGGGCTGCTGCCGATCGCGGCCCTGTCCGACGGGCTGCGGGACGTGCTCCAGCACGGTGCCTCGATGCCGTGGGGCGATCTCGGGATCCTCGCGGTCTGGGCGGTGCTCGGGCTGGGCGCGGCGGCAAAGTTCTTCCGCTGGGAATGACCGGCGGCGTGCGGCATGACGTTTCGAGGTAACTCGTCCCCCTCGTGAAAGCTTGCACAAGCCGCCGCTTACGATGGTGCGCGTGCCCAAGCTGACCCGAGCCGAAGTCGCTCAAGCCGCGCGGAACCCGCTCCTCTACATCGCCGAACGCTGGACTCCGTCCCCCCGGACGGTCCGCCGTGCGGCGATGTCAGCCGTCGTGATGGCCGTCGTCATCGTGGTCACCGGCGGTGCGGTGCGGCTCACCGGCTCCGGTCTCGGCTGCCCCACCTGGCCCAAGTGCACCGACGAGTCTCTGACGGCGACGAGCGCGATGGGCATCCATGGCGCCATCGAGTTCGGCAACCGGATGCTCACCTACGTGCTGTGCGCGGCGGTCGGCTGGGCGATCATCACGGCCCGCTCCGCGCAGCCCTGGCGGCGCAGCCTCACCCGGCTCGGCTGGGCGCAGTTCTGGGTGGTCATGGGCAACGCCGTGCTCGGCGGCATCGTCGTGCTGGTCGGCCTCAACCCGTACACCGTCGCGGCGCACTTCCTGCTCTCCACGGCGCTGCTCACGGTCGCCGTCGTGACCTGGCAGCGGGCTCGGGAGGGCGACGCGGAGCCGCGTCCGCTGGTCGGCAAGGCGGTCTCGCAGCTGACCTGGCTGCTGGTGGCCGCGGCCGGCCTGCTGATCGCCGTCGGCACAGTCGTGACGGGTGCCGGACGGCATGCGGGCGACTCCAGCGACGTCCACCGCATCCCGCTCGACTGGAAGATGATCACGCAGCTCCACGCCGACCTGGCCTGGGCCGTGGTGGCGCTGACGGTCGCGCTCTGGTTCGTGCTGAAGGCCGTCGACGCGCCGGTCGGTCCGCTGCACCGCACCCGTGATCTCTTCCTGGTGCTGATGTCGCAGGGTGTGATCGGTTACGTGCAGTACTTCACCGACACCCCGGAGATCCTGGTCGGGCTGCACATGCTCGGTTCGTGCCTGGTGTGGATCGCCGTCGTGCGGGTGCTGCTCTCGCTGCGCGAGCGCCCGGGGGCGACCGCCCCGGTGCCCGCCCCCGCCGCGGAGACCCCGGAGCCCGCAGCCGCCGGCTGAGAGCCTGTCGGGTGAACTTCGATCGGAGAGCGGACGCGGCATGGTGCGTGCGATTCCAAGGCGCCAGGATGGCCTCGTAGCGGAGCTACCAGGCCATTTCGGCAACGCCGGAAGCGTGCGCGCCAGGGCGTGGCCGCCCGATCAGAGGTCACCCGACAGGCCCTGAGCCCTGCTACGAGGGCCGCGGGTCCAGCCCGTACACCCGGCGCGCGTTGCCGGACGCGATCATCGCCGCGACCCGCGTGTCGTCGGTGCGCGACCACGTGCCGTCCGCCACCCAGCCGCCCGGCACCCTGCTGAGCACCTCGCCCGGTCCTGGCGGTCCTGGATCAGGTTCCAGGCCAGGGCCGTACGGCCGCGGTGTGCACGGCCGCCGCGAGGTCGGCGAGGAAGCTCTCGACGGTGCCCGAGGCGTCGGCGACCTGCTCGGTGCGGAGCACCCCGTGGGATGCGCCCGGAGACGTCCCGGGCGGCGGCTCAGCCCTTGTTGGAGGGGCCTCCGACCTGGATCCCGGCCATCCGCGTCCACTCGTACGGGCCGGTGCGGACCTTGGCGGCGAACTCTCCGTCGAAGGACTCGTGCATCGTGATCCCGGCCTTCGCGGTGGCCCTCTCGGCGACCGCGTACGAGGGTGCGACCAGGTCGCCCCAGTCGCCGTCCTCGCCGACCAGCACGATGCGGGTGCCCATCTGCCCGATGTAGGCGAGCTGCCCCTCGGCGCCGCCGTGCGCCTTGGCGAAGGCGCCGATCTGCTTGGCGAGCCTGGCTGCCCTGCGCTCCGCGCGGGCGGCCTGCTTCCTGTCGTCGACCTGCTGGGTCTCTGCCGTGTCTGCCATGCAACGGATGCTACCGATGGGTAGATCAACTGGCGACGGGCGGGGCACGTGGCATGGGCCACGTACCCCGCCCGTCGGCAGGAGCGAAACGGTGTCAGCGCAGGAACGGGTCGACCGCGACGGCGACGAACAGCAGTGACACATAGGTGATCGACCAGTGGAACAGTCGCATTTCCTTGAGCTTGGCACCGGACACCCCGGCCTTCGCCCGGTTCTGCAGGCCGTGCGCCTCCCAGAGCCAGAACCCGCCGGTCAGCAGCGCCACGGCCGTGTAGAACCAGCCGGTGTAGCCGAGCGGGGTCAGCAGCAGCGACACCGCCACCATCACCCAGCTGTAGATGACGATCTGGCGGGCCACCACCCGGTTGGTCGCGATGACCGGGAGCATCGGTACGCCGACACGTGCGTAGTCGTCCTTGACCTTCATCGACAGCGGCCAGTAGTGCGGCGGCGTCCAGAAGAAGATGACGGCGAAGAGGATGACCGCGGCCCAGGACATCGAGTCGGTCACGGCGGACCAGCCGATGAGGACCGGCATGCAGCCCGCGATGCCGCCCCAGACGATGTTCTGCGAGGTGCGCCGCTTCAGCAGCATCGTGTAGACGACGACGTAGAAGAGCAGCGCGCCCAGCGACAGTGCCGCCGACAGCCAGTTGACCAGCAGCCCGAACCAGACCGTCGAGATCACCGCGAGGGCAATACCGAAGGCCAGGCACTCGCGCGGGCTCACCATGCCGGTGACCAGCGGACGCTGCGACGTACGGTCCATCAACGCGTCGATGTCGCGGTCGATGTACATGTTGAGCGCATTGGCACCACCCGCGGAGAGATATCCCCCGATGGTGGTGGTGAGTACGAGCCACAGGTCGGGCACACCCTGAGCGGCCAGGAACATCACCGGAACAGTGGTGATCAGCAACAGCTCGATGATCCGCGGCTTGGTCAGCGCCACGAATGCCTTGATACGGGCCCCGAACGGGCGATGGCCCCCTGGGCTCGGAGTCAAGGCGACCCCTGCGGGTCGGGACTCGACGGCCGTCACGCACACCCCTGACAGAGAAATCCCAGCAAGCTCCGGACATGAAGGCCCAGTAAAGACTTGCGCGAACCAGACCACTGTAGACGTTGGGGACAGGCCGTTCTTCGCGGGGGTGGCGTCGTGTTGGAGTGGCGCGGAAGCACCGTGCCCGATGAGCGCATAAGTAAGGAGTGGCGCTCATCGGAGTAGCGCAGAAGTGAGCCGCTGCGCTCATACGGGAGGCGAACTCCACGGGCCGCCCGCACCCTGGAAAGTGCCCGGAAAATGCGTGCTGTGTCGGGGGTAGGCTCGATGACGCCCGGTGCGGTCACCAGCCACCGGTTTACAACAGTGGAGAGGAGCCCTGACTCAGGGTGAGCACCAAGCCGACCACCACAGACCTCCAGTGGACCGAATTGGACCAGCGGGCCGTGGACACCGTCCGCGTCCTTGCCGCTGACGCCGTACAGAAGGTCGGAAACGGCCACCCGGGTACGGCGATGAGCCTGGCTCCCGCCGCGTACACGCTCTTCCAGAAGGTGATGCGGCACGACCCCGCCGACGCGAACTGGACCGGTCGCGACCGGTTCGTGCTCTCGGCGGGTCACTCGAGCCTGACCCTCTACATCCAGCTCTACCTCGCCGGGTACGGCCTGGAACTCGATGACCTCAAGGCGTTCCGCACCTGGGGCTCGAAGACCCCCGGTCACCCGGAGTACGGCCACACCACCGGTGTCGAGACGACGACGGGCCCGCTGGGCCAGGGCGTCGCCAATGCCGTGGGCATGGCCATGGCCGCCCGCTACGAGCGCGGCCTGTTCGACCCGGAGGCGGCCCCCGGCACCTCCCCGTTCGACCACATGGTCTGGGTCATCGCCGGTGACGGCTGTCTCCAGGAAGGCATCTCCGCGGAGGCCTCCTCGCTGGCCGGGCACCAGAAGCTCGGCAACCTGGTCCTGCTGTGGGACGACAACCACATCTCCATCGAGGGCGACACGGAGACCGCGGTCTCCGAGGACACCCTGAAGCGGTACGAGGCGTACGGCTGGCACGTCCAGCGTGTCGAGCAGCTGCCCAACGGCGACCTGGACCCCGCGGGTCTCTACCAGGCGCTCCAGGCGGCCAAGGCCGAGACCGAGCGCCCGTCGTTCATCGCGGCCCGTTCGATCATCGCCTGGCCGGCCCCGCACGCCCAGAACACCGAGGCCTCGCACGGCTCGGCGCTCGGCGAGGACGAGGTCGCGGCGACCAAGAAGGTCCTGGGCTTCGACCCGGAGAAGACCTTCGAGGTCGCCGACGAGGTCATCGCGCACACCCGTGAGGCGCTGGACCGCGGCCGCGAGGCCCAGGGCGAGTGGGAGAAGACGTTCGCCGCGTGGCGCACCGCCAACCCGGAGCGCGCCGCCGAGTTCGACCGGATCTCCGCGGGCGAGCTGCCCGAGGGCTGGGAGGACAGCATTCCGGTCTTCGAGCCGGGCAAGAGCGTCGCCACCCGCGCCGCGTCCGGCAAGGTGCTCCAGGCCCTCGGCGAGATCATCCCCGAGTTGTGGGGCGGCTCCGCCGACCTCGCGGGCTCGAACAACACGACGATCGACAAGACGTCGTCGTTCCTCCCGGTGGGCAACCCGCTGCCGGGCGCGGACCCGTACGGCCGCACGATCCACTTCGGTATCCGCGAGCACGCCATGGCCGCGGCCATGAACGGCATCGCGCTGCACGGCAACACCCGCATCTACGGCGGCACCTTCCTGGTGTTCTCCGACTACATGCGCAACGCCGTCCGGCTGTCCGCGCTGATGCACCTGCCGGTGACGTACGTGTGGACGCACGACTCGATCGGTCTCGGCGAGGACGGCCCGACCCACCAGCCGGTGGAGCACCTGGCCTCGCTGCGCGCCATCCCGGGCCTGAACATCGTCCGCCCGGCCGACGCCAACGAGACCTCCATCGCCTGGCGCGAGATCCTGCGCCGCTACACCAAGGTGTTCGGCAAGGGCGCCCCGCACGGCCTGGCGCTGACCCGTCAGGGCGTGCCGACGTACGAGGCGAACGAGGACGCTGCCAAGGGCGGCTACGTGCTGTTCGAGGCCGAAGGGCCCGAAGGGCAGAACACAGCGCCGCAGGTCCTCCTGATCGGCACGGGTTCCGAGGTCCACCTCGCCGTCGAGGCGCGCGAGGAACTGCAGGCGGCCGGCATCCCGACCCGGGTGGTCTCGATGCCGTCGGTCGAGTGGTTCGAGGAGCAGGACCAGGCGTACAAGGACAGTGTTCTGCCGCCGTCCGTGAAGGCCCGCGTCGCCGTCGAGGCGGGCATCGGGCTGACCTGGTACCGGTACGTCGGAGACGCCGGCCGGATCGTCTCGCTGGAGCACTTCGGCGCCTCGGCCGACGCCAAGGTCCTCTTCCGCGAGTTCGGTTTCACCGGTGCGCACGTTGCCGCCGCAGCGCGGGAATCTCTCGCCGCCGCCGCGCGCTGACGCCGTTATACGACTAGTAGGAGATGCAATTTTCATGACAGACGCACTCAAGCGCCTCTCCGAAGAGGGCGTGGCGATCTGGCTCGATGACCTGTCGCGCAAGCGGATCACCTCCGGCAACCTCGCCGAGCTGATCGACGAGCAGCACGTCGTGGGCGTCACCACCAACCCGTCCATCTTCCAGAAGGCGATCTCGCACGGAGAGGGTTACGAGCAGCAGCTCACCGACCTGGCGACCCGCAAGGTCACGGTCGACGAGGCCATCCGCATGATCACGACGGCGGACGTCCGCGACGCCGCCGACATCCTGCGCCCGGTCTACGACGCCACGGACGGCCAGGACGGCCGGGTCTCCATCGAGGTCGACCCGCGTCTGGCCCACCACACCCACGCCACGATCGCCGAGGCCAAGCAGCTGGCCTGGCTGGTCGACCGGCCGAACACGCTCATCAAGATCCCGGCGACGAAGGCCGGTCTGCCGGCGATCACCGAGGTCATCGGCAAGGGCATCAGCGTCAATGTCACGCTGATCTTCTCGCTGGAGCGCTACCGCGAGGTCATGAACGCCTACCTGGCCGGCCTGGAGAAGGCGCAGGCCGCAGGCCTGGACCTCTCCAGGATCCACTCGGTGGCGTCGTTCTTCGTGTCCCGTGTGGACTCCGAGATCGACAAGCGGCTCGACGCGATCGGCACCGACGAGGCCAAGGCGCTGAAGGGCAAGGCGGCGCTCGCCAACGCCCGGCTGGCGTACGAGGCGTACGAGGAGGTCTTCTCCTCCGACCGCTGGGCGGCTCTGGACAAGGCGCAGGCCAACAAGCAGCGTCCGCTGTGGGCCTCCACCGGTGTCAAGGACCCCGCGTACAAGGACACGCTGTACGTCGTCGACCTGGTCGCCCCCGGCACGGTGAACACCATGCCCGAGGCAACCCTGGAGGCCACGGCCGACCACGGCCAGGTCACCGGCAACACCGTCGCCGGCACCTACGAGCAGGCGAGGGCCGAACTCGACGCCGTCGCGAAGCTCGGGATCTCCTACGACGACGTCGTGCAGCTCCTCGAGGACGAGGGTGTCGAGAAGTTCGAGGCGTCCTGGATCGATCTGCTCAACTCCACCGAGGCGGAGCTCAAGCGCCTCGCTCCTTCGGAGGGCTGACCACAGTGTCTGGTGTTCCCGGAGCCAACCCGCTCCGTGACGCCCAGGACCGCCGGCTCCCGCGTATCGCGGGGCCGTCGGGTCTGGTCATCTTTGGCGTCACGGGCGATTTGTCCCGCAAAAAGCTGATGCCTGCTGTCTATGACCTGGCCAACCGCGGCCTGCTGCCACCGGGCTTCTCGCTCGTCGGCTTCGCGCGCCGCGAGTGGCAGGACGAGGACTTCACCCAGGAGGTCCACGACGCCGTCAAGCAGCACGCCCGCACGCCGTTCCGTGAGGAGGTCTGGCAGCAGCTCGTCCAGGGGATGCGCTTCGTCCAGGGCAACTTCGACGACGACGAGGCCTTCGAAACCCTCAAGGCCACCATCGAGGAGCTCGACAAGGAACAGGGCACGGGCGGCAACTTCGCCTTCTACCTGTCCGTGCCGCCGAAGTTCTTCCCGAAGGTCGTCCAGCAGCTGAAGAAGCACGGACTGGCGGACCAGACGGAGGGTTCCTGGCGGCGCGCCGTCATCGAGAAGCCGTTCGGTCACGATCTCACCAGTGCGCAGGATCTCAACCAGATCGTGCACGACGTGTTCCCGCCCAACGAGGTCTTCCGGATCGACCACTACCTGGGCAAGGAGACGGTCCAGAACATCCTGGCGCTGCGGTTCGCCAACACGATGTTCGAGCCGATCTGGAACCGGAGCTACGTCGACCACGTCCAGATCACGATGGCCGAGGACATCGGCATCGGCGGCCGGGCCGGTTACTACGACGGCATCGGCGCCGCCCGTGACGTCATCCAGAACCACCTGCTGCAGCTGCTGGCACTGACCGCGATGGAGGAGCCCGGCTCCTTCCACCCGAAGGCCCTGGTCGCCGAGAAGCTCAAGGTACTCACGGCGGTCGAACTGCCGGAGGACCTGGGCAAGCACACGGTGCGCGGCCAGTACGCCCACGCCTGGCAGGGCGGCGAAGAGGTCCTCGGCTATCTGGAGGAGGACGGCATCGACCCCAAGTCGAAGACCGACACCTTCGCCGCGATCAAGCTGACGATCAACAACCGCCGCTGGGCGGGCGTGCCGTTCTACCTCCGTACCGGAAAACGGCTCGGCCGCCGGGTCACGGAGATCGCGGTCGTCTTCAAGCGCGCCCCGTACCTGCCGTTCGAGTCGGGGGCCACGGAGGAGCTGGGCGGCAACGCGCTGGTCATCCGGGTCCAGCCGGACGAGGGCGTGACCGTGCGGTTCGGCTCCAAGGTGCCCGGCACCTCCATGGAGGTCCGGGACGTCACGATGGACTTCGCCTACGGCGAGTCCTTCACCGAGTCCAGCCCGGAGGCGTACGAGCGGCTCATCCTCGATGTGCTGCTGGGCGACGCCAACCTCTTCCCCCGCCACCAGGAGGTCGAGCTCTCCTGGAACATCCTCGACCCGATCGAGGAGTACTGGGACAAGCACGGCAAGCCCGCGCAGTACCCGGCGGGCACCTGGGGTCCGGCAGAGGCGGACGAGATGCTCGCACGAGACGGACGGAGCTGGCGTCGGCCATGAAGATCGACCTCACGGAAACCACCTCCAGCAAGATCAACCAAGCGCTGGTGTCGGCTCGGCGTGCCGTCGGCACGCCGGCCATCGGCATGGTGCTGACCCTGGTCATCGTCACCGACGAGGAGAACGCGTACGACGCCCTCAAGGCGGCGAGCGATTCCTCCCGCGAGCACCCCTCGCGGATCATCGCGGTGATCAAGCGGGTCAGCCGCTCGCCGCGCAGCCGGCGCGACGCGCGGCTCGACGCCGAGGTACGGGTCGGTTCCGACTCGGGCTCCGGCGAGACCATCATCCTGCGCCTCCACGGTGAACTGGCCAACCACGCCCAGTCGGTGGTCCTGCCGCTGCTGCTGCCGGACGCCCCGGTCGTGCTGTGGTGGCCCGAGGACGCACCGTCCGACCCGGCGAGGGACCCGCTGGGCGCGCTCGCCCAGCGCCGGATCACGGACGCCTACTCGGCGGAGGCGCCGAGCGCCGAACTCGCGGCGCGCGCCCAGTCGTACGCCCCGGGCGACACGGATTTGTCCTGGACCCGCATCACCCCGTGGCGCTCGATGCTGGCGGCCGCGCTCGACCAGAAGCCGGGCAAGGTGCTGTCGGCGACGGTCGAGGGCGAGTCGGAGAACCCCAGCTGCGAGCTGCTCGCCATGTGGCTCGCGGACCGGCTCAAGGTACCGGTGCAGCGCACGCTGTCCGCCGGTCCCGGTCTGACGGCCGTACGAATGGAGACCGAGGACGGCACCATCGTCCTGGACCGCCCGGACGGTTCGCTCGCCACGCTCTCCATGGCGGGACAGCCGAACCGTGCGGTGGCGCTCAAGCGGCGGGAGACCGCCGAGCTGCTCGCCGAGGAGCTGCGCCGTCTGGACCCGGACAACACCTACGAAGCCACGGTGAAGTTCGGTGTGGAGAACCTGGCCGGTGCGGCAGCGCCCGAGCCCGCCACAGCGAAGGCGTCCGAGCCAGCCGCCACCCCGACCGCGGCGAAGAAGACCGCGGCGAAGAGGGCGGCAGCGAAGTGAGTGCCCCTCAACTTGTCGTGCACCGCGACAAGGAGCTGATGGCGCAGGCCGCCACGGCCCGGCTGATCACGAAGATCGTGGACGCCCAGGCCGCGCGCGGCTACGCCTCGGTGGTCCTCACCGGTGGGCGCAACGGCAACGGCCTGCTGGCCGCGCTCGCCGGCGCGCCCGCCCGGGACGCGATCGACTGGTCGCGGCTCGACCTGTGGTGGGGCGACGAGCGGTTCCTGCCGGACGGCGATCCGGAGCGCAATGTCACGCAGGCTCGTGAGGCCCTGCTGGACTCGGTGCCGCTCGACCCGTCCCGGGTCCATGCGATGCCCGCTTCGGACGGTCCCTACGGCAACGACGCCGACACCGCCGCGGCCGCGTACGCCGCCGAACTGGCCACCGCGGCCCGTCCGGAGGACCACGGCCCGGTCCCGACGTTCGATGTGCTGATGCTGGGCGTGGGCCCGGACACGCATGTCGCGTCGCTCTTCCCGGAGCTGCCCGCGGTACGGGAGACCGAGCGCACCGTCGTCGGTGTGCACGGTGCTCCCAAGCCGCCGCCCACCCGCATCTCGCTGACGCTGCCCGCGATCCGGGCCGCGCGCGAGGTGTGGCTGCTCGCGGCGGGCGAGGACAAGGCGGAGGCCGCGGCCATCGCACTGTCGGGCGCCGGGGAGATCCAGGCCCCGGCGGCGGGCGCGTACGGACGCAGCCGCACGCTGTGGCTGCTGGATTCGGCGGCGGCCTCGCAGCTGCCGCGCGCGCTGTATCCGCCGGCCTCTCCCTGAGTGGTCGTCAGCACGGCTGACAACAGGCCCGGTTCGCTCCCAGGAGCGGGCCGGGCCTGTCCGTGTCCGGCACCTGCGGGAGCGATCCGCCGAGCCGGGGCCGCGCCACAGGTACGTCCGCGGTGCCGCATCGGCGCACTCGGTCCCACCCGGAGACAGACATGGCTCAGGGCAGCGCGACGTGCGACGACGAGGGCACTGGGACAGCCGGACCGTCGCCGAGGGTGAGCGCGTCGAATCCCGGTCGTCAACGGCCCGAGGGGTCCGCAGGCGGAGGACATCCGCTCCGCCTGGCACCGGAGCGGGGTCAGGTGTGCTGTGACCTCTCAGCGGTGGGTGCGGTACCACCAGCGGGGGAAGAGGACGGCGCGGGCCGCGCCGAGGACCGCGAGGACCACGGCGGGCAGCAGCAGCCAGAACCGGGCGGGCGCGATGAATGCGCCCAGCACGGCCAGGACGGCCACCGGCGCCGCGGTCAGCAGCAGCCACTGGGTCCGCCACCAGCCGACGGCCCTCGGGGCCGGCGTGTTGTTCGGCGGTCGGAGCCGCACCGTCCCCTCTCCCGAGGTCATCGGATCAGCGGCCCCGCCGCGTGCGGTACGCGGCGACGAGGGCGGCGGTCGAGCTGTCCAGCTGCTCGCCCCCTGCGCCCTCGGTCAGCACCGGCTCGATCTTCTTGGCGAGAACCTTGCCGAGCTCGACGCCCCACTGGTCGAAGGAGTCGATGTTCCAGACAGCGCCCTGGACGAAGACCTTGTGCTCGTACAGCGCGATGAGCTGGCCGAGGACGGACGGCGTCAACCGGTCCGCGAGGATCGTCGTCGTGGGGTGGTTGCCCCGGAACGTCTTGTGCGGCACCAGTTCCTCGGCGACGCCCTCCGCGCGGACCTCGTCCGGCGTCTTGCCGAAGGCCAGCGCCTGGGTCTGGGCGAAGAAGTTGGCCATCAGCAGATCGTGCTGGGCGACGAGCCCGGGCAGCAGGTCGGCGACCGGCTCGGCGAAGCCGATGAAGTCGGCCGGGATGACCTTGGTGCCCTGGTGGATCAACTGGTAGTAGGCGTGCTGCCCGTTGGTGCCGGGCGTGCCCCAGACGACCGGTCCGGTCTGCCACTCGACCGGACTGCCGTCCCGGTCCACGGACTTGCCGTTGGACTCCATGTCCAGTTGCTGCAAGTAGGCGGTGAACTTGGACAGATAGTGGCTGTACGGCAGTACGGCATGCGACTGGGCGTCGAAGAACGCGCCGTACCAGATGCCCAACAGGCCGAGCAGCAGAGGGGCGTTGGCCTCCGCCGGTGCGGTGCGGAAGTGTTCGTCGACGAGGTGGAAGCCGTCGAGCATCTCGCGGAACCGGTCCGGTCCGATGGCGATCATCAGCGAGAGACCGATGGCGGAGTCGTACGAGTAGCGGCCGCCCACCCAGTCCCAGAACTCGAACATGTTGGCGGTGTCGATGCCGAAGTCCGCGACCTTCCCGGCGTTGGTCGAGAGCGCCACGAAGTGCTTGGCGACCGCGTCCTGCTCGGCCCGAAGGCCGGTCAGCAGCCAGTTGCGGGCGGAGGTGGCGTTGGTGATCGTCTCGATCGTGGTGAAGGTCTTCGACGCGACGATGAACAGCGTCTCGGCGGGGTCGAGGTCGCGAACGGCCTCGTGCAGGTCGGCGCCGTCGACGTTCGACACGAAGCGGACGGTGAGCGAACGGTCCGTGAAGGAGCGCAGCACCTCGTACGCCATGGCGGGGCCGAGGTCGGAGCCGCCGATGCCGACGTTGACGATGTTCTTGATCGGCTTGCCGGTGTGGCCGGTCCACTCCCCCGACCTGACGCGGTCGGCGAAGGCCGCCATCCTGTCGAGCACGGCGTGCACGGCGGGTACCACGTTCTCGCCATCGACCTCGATCACGGCGTCGCGCGGGGCGCGCAGCGCGGTGTGCAGGACGGCGCGGTCCTCGGTGGTATTGATCTTCTCGCCGCGGAACATGGCGTCACGCAGCTCGGCGACTCCGGTGGCGTCGGCGAGCTCGCGCAGCAGTCGGAGCGTCTCGTCGGTGACCAGGTGCTTGGAGTAGTCGAGATACAGATCGCCGACCCGGAGGGTGTATCCGGCCCCACGCTCCGGATCGTCGGCGAACAGCTGCCGCAGATGCGTCTGCCCGAACTGCTCGCGGTGCTTCCCGAGAGCGGTCCACTCGGGCGTCTGATTCAGCTTGGTTCGGCTTCGTGCGTTCATCCCGGATATCAGCCCACTTCTTCTCGTACGTGCACATGCCCCGCTGCCCCTCCAACTTAATTGATCAGGGGGGTTGACGAGGCGACGGAGAGCTGCGGCGCCGCCACATGCACTCCGGCCGGTCACCCATGGGGTGACCGGCCGGTGAACCAAAACTAGATTTCGCCCCGGAGTTTGGCCAGGGCCTCGGCGAGGATGGCCTCGCCGTCCGCATCGCTGCGACGCTCACGTACGTACGCGAGGTGCGTCTTGTACGGCTCGGTGCGCGGCGGGTCCGGCGGGTTGTCCCGGTCCTGACCGGCCGGGAAGCCACAGCGCGGGCAGTCCCAAGTGTCCGGTGTCTGCGCGTCACTGGCGAAGCTCGGCTGCGTCTCGTGCCCGTTCGAGCACCAGAAGGAGATGCGGAGACGCGGCGCGGACTCGCCCCGCTCGGCCTCACCCATCGGCCCCGCTCCGACCCGGCTTCCCCGGATCGCGTTGCCACTTGCCACGGTCGTAACTCCCTGCGTGATGGTGCTCGAATGCCCCAGTCTACGTAAGGCCCAACGCGCGTCCAGTGAAAGGAGTTACACCCTCACCGGGAATCGCGGACGCCGGGTCAGTTGTCCAGCTTCATCAGCAGACCAAGCACGACAATGCACGCGAACCATCCCAGACCGACCACCACGGTGATCCGGTCGAGGTTTCGCTCGGCGACCGAGGAGCCACCGACGGACGACTGCATACCGCCACCGAACATGTCGGAGAGGCCGCCACCCTTTCCCTTGTGCATCAGCACCAGCAGCATCAGCAGCAGGCTGAAGACGATCAGGGCGATCGAGAACCCCATAACCACGGCTGGTCCCTACTTTCCGGAATTCCCTTGGACTGCTCTAACGGACAACGGGGGCCGGGGGGACAATGCCCCCCACGGCCCCCGCAAGGGTACGACGGATCGGCGCTACCGCATACTCACTGGTCGCGGAAGCGGACGATCTTGACGAATTCGTCGGCATCCAGTGCGGCGCCGCCGATCAGGGCGCCGTCCACGTCGGACTGCGCCATGATCGCCGCGACGTTCCCGGACTTCACCGAGCCGCCGTACTGGATACGGACGGCGTCGGCCAGCTCCTGCGAGTACAGCTCGGCGAGCCGACGGCGGATCGCACCGCAGACCTCCTGCGCGTCCTCGGGGGTGGCGACCTCACCGGTGCCGATGGCCCAGACCGGCTCGTAGGCGATCACGATGGACTCGGCCTGCTCGGCCGGGATGTCCTTCAGGCCGCCGTCGAGCTGCGCGAGGGTGTACGCGACCTGGTCACCTGCCTTGCGGATGTCCAGGCCCTCACCGACGCAGAGGATCGGGGTCAGGCCGTGCCGGTACGCGGCCTTCACCTTGGCGTTGCAGATCTCGTCGTTCTCGCCGTGGTACTGGCGGCGCTCGCTGTGGCCGACCGCGACATAGGTGCACTTCAGCTTGGCGAGCATGGAGCCGGAGATCTCACCGGTGTACGCGCCGGAGTCGTGCGCCGAGAGGTCCTGGGCGCCGTACTTGATCTTCAGTTTGTCGCCGTCGACCAGCGTCTGCACCGAGCGCAGGTCGGTGAAGGGCGGCAGGACGGCGACCTCGACGGCGTCGTAGTCCTTGTCGGCCAGGGCGAAGGCGAGCTTCTGGACGTGTGCGATGGCCTCGAGGTGGTTGAGGTTCATCTTCCAGTTGCCCGCCATCAGCGGGGTACGGGTGCTCATGAAAGGTCAGTCCTCCAGTGCGGCAAGGCCGGGAAGCGTCTTGCCCTCGAGGTATTCGAGGCTGGCGCCGCCACCGGTCGAGATGTGGCCGAATGCGTTCTCATCGAAGCCCAGGATGCGGACGGCAGCGGCGGAGTCGCCACCACCGACGACACTGAAGCCCGAGGAGTCGACGAGGGCCTGGGCGACCGCCCGGGTGCCCTCGGCGTAGTCGGGGTGCTCGAAGACGCCCATCGGGCCGTTCCAGAAGACGGTGACGGCGTCGGCGAGCTTCGAGGCGTACAGCTTGTTGGTCTCGGGTCCGTTGTCCAGACCCATCACGCCGGCCGGGATGGCGTGCGCGGGCACGGTGCTGTGCTGGGTCGGCGCCTTGGTCTTGAGGTCCGGGAACTGCTCGGAGACCACGACGTCGACGGGGAGCACGAACTCCACGCCCTTCTCCTCGGCGCGCTTCAGATACTCCAGCACCGCCGGGATCTGGTCCTCCTGCAGGAGGGAACTGCCGACCTCGTGGCCCTGGGCCTTGAGGAAGGTGTATGCCATGCCACCGCCGATGAGGATGCGGTCGGCCCGCTCCAGGAGGTGGTCGATGACGCCGAGCTTGTCGGAGACCTTGGAGCCGCCGAGCACGACGGCGTACGGACGCGCGACGTCCTCGGTGAGCTTCTTCAGGACGCCGACCTCGGTGGCGATCAGGTCGCCCGCGGCGTGCGGCAGCCGGGCCGGGAGGTCGAAGACCGAGGCGTGCTTGCGGTGGACGGCTCCGAAGCCGTCGCCCACGTACACATCGGCGAGCTCGGCGAGCTGGTCGGCGAACGCGCCGCGCTCGGCGTCGTCCTTCGACGTCTCGCCGGGGTTGAAGCGGAGGTTCTCGATGACGGCGACCCGGCCGTCGGTGAGGGCTGCGACCGTGGCGCGGGCGGACTCGCCGACCGTGTCGGTCGCGAAGGCGACGTCGGCGCCGATCAGCTCGCCGAGCCGGGCGGCTGCGGGGGCCAGGGAGAAGGCCGGGTCCGGGGCGCCCTTGGGGCGGCCCAGGTGCGAGGCGACGATGACCTTCGCACCGGCCGCGGCGAGCTTCTGCACGGTCGGCTGGACGGCGCGGATGCGGCCGTCGTCGGTGATGGTGGTGCCGCTCAGCGGCACGTTGAGGTCGGCGCGGACGAATACGCGCTTGCCGGTGACCCCTTCGGCGAGAAGTTCGTCGATCGTCTTCATCTTGCTGGACTCCTTGGAGTGCGGGAGAGAGCATGCAACGGGGCTCGAACGGCGCCGCGTTGCGCTGTCCGAGCCCCGTGCTCACATCGAGGTGCCTGCCGAATCGGCGGTCAGAGCTGGCTGCCGACGAACACGGTCAGGTCGACGAGGCGGTTGGAGTAGCCCCACTCATTGTCGTACCAGCCGATGACCTTGACCTGCGTGCCCTCTGCCATGGTCAGCAGGGAGTCGAAGGTGCAGGACGCCGGGTCCGACACGATGTCCGAGGACACGATCGGGTCCTGGGTGTAGACGAGCTTGCCCTTGAGCGGGCCCTCGGCGGCCTTCTGGAAGGCGGCGTTGACCTCGTCGCGGGTGACCTCGCGCTCCAGCGTGATGACCAGGTCGGTGACCGAGCCGGTCGGGACCGGAACGCGCATCGCGATGCCGTCGAGCTTACCCTTGAGCTGAGGGAGCACCAGAGCGGTGGCCTTGGCGGCACCGGTCGTGGTCGGGATGATGTTCTCCGCGGCGGCGCGGGCGCGACGCAGGTCGGAGTGCGGGAAGTCCAGGATGCGCTGGTCGTTCGTGTACGCGTGAACCGTCGTCATGAGGCCCTTGACAATGCCGAAGTTCTCGTCCAGAACCTTGGCCATCGGCGCAACACAGTTGGTGGTGCAGGAGGCGTTGGAGATGACGTGGTGGCTGGCCGCGTCGTACTTGTCCTCGTTGACGCCCATCACGATGGTGATGTCCTCGCCCTTGGCCGGAGCCGAGATGAGGACCTTCTTGGCACCACCGGCGATGTGCTTCTCGGCGTCGGCCTTCTTGGTGAAGATGCCGGTCGACTCGACGACGATGTCGACGCCCAGCTCACCCCAGGGAATGTCGGCCGGGTTGCGCTCGGAGAGCACCTTGATGGTGTGGCCGTCGACGGTGATGCTGTCGGCGGTGTGGCTGACCTCGGCCTTCAGACGACCCAGAATGGTGTCGTACTTCAGAAGGTGGGCCGTGGTCGCAGTGTCACCCAGGTCGTTGACAGCCACGATCTCAATGTCCGCACCCTGCTCCAGCAGCGCGCGGAAGTAGTTACGACCGATGCGGCCAAAGCCGTTGATGCCTACGCGGATCGTCACGAACCGATCTCCTCGTTGATAAGCCGGGTTTCGACGCCGGCCAGCTTCATGAGATGTCCCCGACCGCCTACGACCCTACCTCCCCCAATGCCCAGGCATGGCATCAAGCGGCCCTATACACGGCGCGGCGGTCCGTACCCCCCGGTTAGGGGCACGGACCGCCGCAATCCTGTGGCTGCTCGGCGTCAACGACGCAGGGCGGCGAGTGCCTTTCCGACGAGCCGCGTGCGCTCGTCCGGGTTCACGAGGTGCTCGAGCCCGAAGCCCAGCAGCACGGTGTCGCGGGTGGCGACCGACGCGTACGACTTGAAGAGCTCACCCGCGCGGGCCCAGTCACCGTCGACGGCCGGGCTGCCGGCCGGTGCGCCCTGCACGGTCCAGACGCCGAGGGAGGTCTCGAAGCCCTCGGACTCCTTCTCCGTGCCTCCGACGAACAGGGCGGCGTTGTCCGCGAACACACCGCGGCCGCCGGAGCCGGGGTCGGTGATGTAGCTCAGGGACAGTTCGACCTTCTTGCCCGCGTAGCCGCTGAGGTCGAAGGCGACCTGCTTCCAGCCGGCGGAGGAGCCGGTGAAGCTGTTCCAGGCTCCGCTGGTGCCGTTGGCCACGCAGCCGGCCGCGGTGAGGGTCAGGTAGTGCCGAAGGAACGGGTGGCCGTTGATGAAGTAACCGGCTCCGCACTCCGTGGGCACCGCGGTCCTGGTGGCACCGCCGGCCTCCGGCAGCGTGGTCCAGTCCTCGGCCCCGGTGGTGTGCGCCTCCAGCACGGCGTGGTCGTAGCCCTGCTCGGTGTTCCAGTTGACCGCGAAGCGCAGCTCGGGCTTGTCGGCCGCGCTGACTCCCGTCAGATCGACGGTACGGGTCAGCCGCTTCCAGGCGTTGTCCGTGTGCGTGGCGGCCGCCATCCACTGGCCGGCGTAGGGGGCGTACGGATTGACGATTCCGGCGTACCGGCCCGCCTCGGCGCTCTTGAACTGCGGGAACTCCGTCGCGGGCAGGCTGTCCGAGGTGACCGTGTACGCGCCGGCCGCATTCAGCGAACCGCCGGCGCTGCCGCTGAGTCCGCCGGTGGCGCCGGCGAGGACTCCGCTGCCGTTGAACCCGGTGGCGCCGTTGGCGTTCGTACGGCCGTACGCCCCCAGGTAGTACTGGCTGAAGTCGTCCGTCACGGCCCGGCCGATCTGGACGTTGCCGCCGGCCCGGGTGCCGGCCTCGATCAGCTTGCCGCCTCCGTTGAGGAAGTCACGGAGCGCCAGCTGCGTGGGTCCACCGGGCGTCCTGGTTCCGGCGTAGTGCACGACGGTGGAGAAGTGGCTGAGGACCCCGAGCGGGTGCGGTACACCCTGGGTGGCGACGTCCCAGACGACCGCGCTGCGGCCGTTGGCCTTCAGAGCGTCGGCGTACAGCTGGGCGTTCTGGGCGGCGGCACCCTCCTCGGCGATCACCAGGGTGTTCGCCTTGGCGCGCTCGGCGACGGTGTAGGTGAAGGGCTCGCTGGAGGTGCGCTGGCCGCCCTTCGTGCGGCCGGTGAACCAGACCTCGACCCGGTCACCCGGCTCCGCGTCCTCGACCTCGGCCCGGTAGTCGTCGAAGTGGATGTTGTCCTTGCCGCCGTAGAACTTGCCGCCCTTCCAGGCTTCGAGGTCCTCCTTGTGCGTGCGGCCCCCGTTGACACGGTAGTTCAGCTCCTTGTCGCGCAGCGACTTGCGGGCCACGACGGAGACCTCCTGGTCGCCACCGCGGGCGTAGGAGGTGGTGAACGCGTCGGGGGTGAAGTCGGGGGCGGTCAGGCCGACCGAGGAGGAGGGCTGGTCGGGGTGGGCGGCGGTCTCGGCGACCGAGAGGGCGAACGGGATGTTCTTGGCGAACTCCTGCTGGATCAGCTTCTCGTCGTCCGGGAAGTTGAACCCGGACTGGCAGTCCTCGGCGCGCCAGGCGTCATCGGGGTCGATGGCGGAAGCCGTCTGGCAGGTGGCCATCTCCGGGGTGAACATCATCATCCCGTTGACGTTCGCCGCGTGTCCGTCGGCCTCGCCGTTGGTGGTGTAGAGCTCGGAGGAGACCTGCGGGTAGTAGCCAGGGACGGCTGAGTTCTCGGGCGTACCGGCGAGGGCCTTGTACAGGACGTCGTCGGGGGTCGGGGTGGCGACCTGCCATCCCACGCCGTAGAGGAGCAGCTCGGCGGCGGAGTGGTAGTTGATGCCGTACTCGAAGCCGATCCGCTTCTCGAAACGGTCCAGGGCGACGGTCTCCGGCTCGGAGTTCGGGCCCGCGCCGCGGAAGGTCTGACTCGCCGGGTTGGCGGACGAACCCTCGTTGTCGTAGCCCCACTTGTAGGCGAAGTTACGGTTGAGGTCGACGCCGTCGGTGGCGGTGTAGGCGCCGTCGCCGTTGTTGTCGCGCATGTTCTTGCGCCACAGCCGATCGCCGTCGGGATTGTGGGTGAAGTCGTAGCCGTCCGGGTTGGCGGAGAGCACGAACCACAGCTCGGTGGAGTCCACGATCTTGGTGATCCGCGGGTCCTTGCCGTAGTTGTCGAGGTAGTAGTGCATCAGCCGCCGGGTCATCTCGGGCGTGATCCACTCGCGGGCGTGCTGGTTGGACATGTACAGCACCGGGGGCTTGGAGCCGTCCCCGGAGGTCTTGGCGCCCTTGGTGAGCTTGAGGGCGAGGATGTCCTGGCCCTGGAGCGTCTTGCCGATCGAGATGACCTTGGTGAGGCCCGGGTGGGCCTTTCCGGTCGCGATGATCTCTTCCTGGATGTTGCCCTTGCCGCTGTACGGGCGGAAGACGCCGTCCCCAGCGGCGGCCAGCCCTCGCTGCGTCCGGGCCGAGACCTTGCGCTCGGTGAGTTCGACGCCCTTCGCCTTCAGACCGGCCACCTCGGCGTCGGTGAGGAAGAGCTCGACCTTCGCGGTGCCCTTGTCGGGCGCGCGCTCGCCCAGTTCGTGTGCGTCCTGGCCGGCCGCGAGGAGCAGCGGAATCTGCTCCTTGGTGACATCGGCGTTGTAGACCTTCACGGCGTCGGCGCCCGCGTCAGATGCCTGTCCGTCCTGCGCCTGGGCGACGGGTGCCGCCGCCAGACCCGCTATCAGCAGTGAAGCCGCTGCGAGCATCGATCTCGCCCTGCGTCTCATAAGCCCCCCTTGCTGTTGGCTTCCACATGAGTGAACCGACGCAAGGCTCATGACAACCCTATGATCAAGTCAAGGGTCGTGACAGGGTCCGTAAAAGCCGCTGCCGGTACCCCGACGGGGCACCGGCAGCGGCCAGTTGGCCTGGAACGTCACATTCAGCCCACCAGGCCGTCGGCGAGCTCTTCACTGAGGGTGGATTCCGTCCCCGGGATACCGAGGTCCTGGGCCCGCTTGTCGGCCATGGCCAGCAGCCGGCGGATCCGGCCGGCGACCGCGTCCTTCGTCAGCGGCGGGTCGGCGAGCGCGCCCAGTTCCTCCAGGGATGCCTGCTTGTGCTCCATGCGCAGCCGTCCGGCCGCCGCGAGGTGCTCGGGCACCTCTTCGCCCAGGATCTCCAGGGCACGCCCCACGCGTGCACCCGCGGCCACTGCGGCCCGCGCGGAGCGGCGCAGATTGGCGTCGTCGAAGTTGGCCAGCCGGTTGGCCGTGGCGCGGACCTCGCGGCGCATCCGCCGCTCCTCCCAGGCCAGCACCGACTCATGGGCGCCGAGCCGGGTGAGCAGCGCACCGATCGCGTCGCCGTCGCGGACGACGACCCGGTCGACGCCACGCACCTCGCGTGCCTTCGCCGCGATGGAGAGCCTGCGGGCCGCGCCGACCAGCGCGAGCGCCGCCTCCGGGCCCGGGCAGGTCACCTCCAGCGAGGAGGAGCGGCCCGGCTCGGTGAGCGAGCCGTGGGCCAGGAAAGCCCCGCGCCAGGCGGCCTCGGCATCGCAGGTGGCCCCCGAGACCACCTGCGGCGGCAGACCGCGGATCGGGCGGCCGCGGCCGTCCACCAGACCGGTCTGGCGGGCCAGCTGGTCGCCGCCCGCCACCACCCGTACGACATAGCGGGAGCCGCGCCGCAGACCGCCGGGGGCCATCACGATCAGCTCCGAGCTGTGCCCGAAGATCTCGAGAGTGTCCCGCTTCAGCCGGCGTGCCGCCATAGCGGTGTCCAGCTCCGCCTCGATCACAATCCGGCCACTCACCAGGTGCAGCCCGCCCGCGAACCGAAGAATCGCCGAAACCTCTGCCTTCCTGCAGCAGGTCCGGGTCACGGGAAGCCGAGAGATTTCGTCCTTCACCGCTGGCGTCATCGCCATGGGCCGATCCTTCCATGCATCCGAAAAATACGGTCGTACGCGGCGGCCAACAGCTCCGGATCATGGATCGGAACGCCGTCGGGTGAGGCCACCGGCGCCAGCTCGACCGCGGCACCGAGCCGCTTGGCTGCTTCGGCAAGGGACTCGCGATCGGGCACGGCGGCTTCGTCGGCCAGCACCACGTCCAGGGCGAGTTTAGGGGCGTGTCGTCCCAAAACCTCCAAATGACGCTGCGGAGAGAAGCCATCAGTTTCACCGGGCTGCGGTGCGAGGTTGAGCGAGAGGACCTTGCGGGCCTTCGTCACGACGAGCGCGTCGAGCAGTTCCGGTACGAGCAGATGCGGGATCACCGAGGAGAACCACGATCCCGGGCCGAGCACCACCCAGTCCGCGTCCAGGACCGCCTCGACCGCCTCCGGGACGGCCGGCGGGTCGTTCGGGACGAGGTGCACGGACTGCACCTCACCGGGGGTGAGCGCCACCGTCGCCTGGCCGCGCACCGTGTCCACGTCGTCCGGCCGGGCCGGGTCGTGGCCCCGTACGAGCGCCTGGAGCTCCAGCGGCACGGCGGACATGGGCAGCACCCGGCCGTGCGCGCCGAGGAGTTTGCCGACCAGGTCCAGCGCCTGCACATGGTCGCCGAGCTGCTCCCACAGGGCGACGATCAGCAGATTGCCGACCGCGTGCTCGTGCAGATCGCCCTTGGACTGGAAGCGGTGCTGGATGACCTGGGCCCAGGTCTGGCCCCAGTCGTCGTCGCCGCAGAGCGCGGCGAGCGCCTTCCGGAGGTCGCCGGGCGGCAGGACGCCGAGCTCCTCGCGGAGCCGGCCGCTGGAGCCGCCGTCGTCGGCGACGGTGACCACCGCGGTGAGATCACCGGTGATCCGGCGCAGCGCCGCGAGCGACGCGGACAGGCCCATGCCGCCGCCGAGGGCAACGACCTTGGGTTGCTGGGCGCCGCGCTTGCGGGCGGAGAGCGCAGAGGTGGCTCGGCGCAGCCGCCGCAGGCGCAGATTACGACTGGTCACTCGCGCCCCATGTCCCGGTGGACGAGGACGGTCTCGATGCCTTCGGTGGCAAGCCGCGCGGCGAGCTTCTCCGACATCGCGACGGAGCGGTGCTTGCCGCCCGTGCAGCCGACGGCGATCGTCACATAGCGCTTGCCCTCGCGGCGGTAGCCCGCGGCGACGAGCTGCAGCAGCTCGGTGTACTGGTTGAGGAACTCCTTGGCGCCCGGCTGGTCGAAGACGTACGCCGACACCTCCTCGTTGAGCCCGGTGAATGGGCGCAGCTCCGGAACCCAGTGCGGATTGGGCAGGAAGCGGCAGTCCACCACCAGGTCGGCGTCGACCGGCAGGCCGTACTTGAAGCCGAACGACATCACTGTGGCGCGCAGCTCCGGCTCCTCGTCGCCGGCGAACTGGGCGTCCATCTTGGCGCGCAGTTCGTGCACGTTGAGGCTGGAGGTGTCGATCACCAGGTCGGCGTCGCCGCGAAGCTCGCGCAGCAGGTCGCGCTCGGCCGCGATTCCGTCGACGATGCGGCCGTCACCCTGGAGGGGGTGCGGGCGGCGGACTGATTCGAAGCGGCGGACCAGCGCATCGTCGGAGGACTCCAGGAAGACGATCCGCCGGGTGACGTGCTTGGCCTCGAGGTCGGCGAGGGATTCCCGGAGGTTGTCGAAGAAGCGGCGGCCGCGCACGTCGACGACGACGGCGATCCGGGCCACATTGCCCTGCGACCGGGCACCCAGCTCCACCATGGTGGGGATCAGCGCGGGCGGCAGGTTGTCGACGACGAACCAGCCGAGGTCCTCCAGACATTTGGCGGCGGTGGACCGCCCGGCGCCCGACATACCGGAGATGATCACCAGCTCGGGGATGGCCGCAGTGGCATCGCCCATCTCGATCGTGGTGCCCGTACTCACGTGTCCTGCTCCGTCTGCTCGGTCTGTGCGGTCGTGCGCGCGCTCTTGCTCGTGCTGGTTCTGCTGATTGTGCTCTTGTTCCTGCTCGTGTTCAGTCATGTTGTGCTGCCCCCGTCGTCCTCTTCAATGATCTCTCCTGTCGCCGTGTTCACGGCAGGCGCGGACGGGGCGGCCGAGGCGAGGGCGACAGCCACTGATTCCGCCGTCCTGCGGCCTATTCCCGGAACCTCGCAGATCTCGTCGATTGTCGCGTGCTTCAGCTTCTTCACGGAGCCGAAATGCTTGATCAACGCCTGCTTCCTGGTCTCGCCGAGTCCGGCGACCGCATCGAGAGGGCTGGAGCGGATGCGCTTGGCCCGCTTGGCGCGCTGGTAGGTGATGGCGAAGCGGTGGGCCTCGTCGCGGACGCGCTGCAGGAGGTAGAGGCCCTCACTGGAGCGGGGCAGGACCACGGGGTCGTCGTCGTCGGGCAGCCAGACCTCTTCGAGACGCTTGGCGAGGCCGCAGACGGCGATGTCGTCGATCCCCAGCTCGTCGAGGGCCCGCTTGGCCGCGGCGACCTGCGGCTGGCCGCCGTCGACCACCACGAGCTGCGGAGGGTAGGCGAACCGCTTGGGGCGGCCGTCGTCCTCACGGGACTCGTTCTCGAAGGGGCCGGCATCGGAGGCTTCCGGGGCCGGGACGGCTCCGGTGGGGGCAGGGATCTCCTCCCACTCCCCTGTCCGTTCCTTCTCCTGCAGGTACCGCTTGAAGCGGCGGCCGATCACCTCGTGCATCGAGCGGACGTCGTCCTGGCCCTCGAAGCCCTTGATCTGGAAGCGACGGTACTCGCTCTTGCGGGCCAGACCGTCCTCGAAGACGACCATGGAGGCGACCACGTCGTCGCCCTGGAGATGGGAGATGTCGAAGCACTCGATGCGCAGCGGAGCCGTATCGAGGCCGAGCGCCTCGGTGATCTCCTCCAGGGCGCGGGAGCGGGTCGTCAGATCGGAGGCGCGCTTGGTCTTGTGCAGCCCCAGGGCCTGCTGGGCGTTGCGCTGGACCGTCACCATCAGGTCCTTCTTGTCGCCGCGCTGCGGGATGCGCAGGCTGACCTGGGAGCCCCGGCGGTCGGCGAGCCATTGGGAGACCGCTTCCGGGTCCTCCGGAAGGGCCGGGACGAGAACCTCCTTGGGGACGGAGTCACCCGTCTCCTCCCCGTACAGCTGCTGCAGGGCGTGCTCGACGAGGCTCGAGGTGTCGACCGCCTCGACCTTGTCGGTGACCCAGCCTCGCTGGCCGCGCACCCGGCCACCGCGGACGTGGAAGATCTGCACGGCGGCCTCCAGCTCGTCCTCGGCGAGAGCGATCAGGTCGGCGTCGGTGGCGTCGGCGAGGACGACGGCGCTCTTCTCCATGGCCCGCTTGAGGGCCTCCACGTCGTCGCGGAGCCGGGCCGCCCGCTCGTACTCCATCTCCTCGGCCGCCGCCATCATGTCCTTCTCCAGGCGGCGGATGTACGTGCCGGTGCGGCCGGCCATGAAGTCGCAGAAATCGTCCGCAAGTTCGCGGTGTTCCTCGGGGGTGACCCGGCCGACGCAGGGCGCCGAGCACTTGCCGATGTAGCCGAGGAGGCAGGGTCGGCCGGTCCGCGCGGCGTTCCTGAAGACACCTGCGGAGCACGTGCGTACGGGAAAGACCCGGAGCATCAGGTCGACGGTCTCGCGGATCGCCCAGGCGTGCCCGTACGGACCGAAGTAGCGCACGCCCTTCTTCTTGGCACCGCGCATGACCTGCACGCGCGGGAACTCCTCGTTGAGCGTGACCGCGAGGTACGGATAGCTCTTGTCGTCCCGGTACTTGACGTTGAACCGGGGGTCGTACTCCTTGATCCAGGAGTACTCCAGCTGGAGCGCCTCGACCTCGGTGGCGACGACGGTCCACTCGACGGAGGCGGCCGTGGTGACCATCGTGCGCGTACGGGGATGGAGATGGGCCAGGTCCTGGAAGTAGTTGGCCAGGCGCTGGCGCAGGCTCTTCGCCTTCCCGACGTAGATCACCCGGCGGTGCTCGTCGCGGAATCTGTAGACCCCCGGGGAGTCGGGGATCTGTCCCGGCTTGGGGCGGTAGCTGGAGGGGTCTGCCATGGCTCCCACCCTACTTGCGGGCAGTGACAGTGCGGTGACGTCCGGGGCGATGCCGTGCTCCGGGCACGGGTTGAGGGAGTGCGCCCCGGAGCATGGGGGCAGCGGGTGCCCGTGACAGTGGTGGTGCCGGTGGCCGGCCGGTGGCGGCGGCTGCGCGACGCGTCCTCGCCGCACAGGACCAGCACGGCGAGGACGCCCGTGCCGCCGGGAGGTTGCGGGCTCCCTCAGAGCCTGTCGGGTGACCTCTGATCGGGCGGCCACGCCCTGGCACGCACGCTTCCCGCGTTGCCGAAATGCCCTAGTAGCTCCGCTACGAGGACC